>CAZWRI010000041.1:0-1758 GCA_964636115.1 uncultured Candidatus Saccharibacteria bacterium
ATGCGTGGGCACGACCGGCCTTGAGCCGGGCCCGTGGAGCCCGCGGCGAGCAGCCGCCGGGCATGCCTAAAACGAGCCTTTGCTAATCAGCCCGTAGCAACCTAAAACAATGACTCTAGGCCTTAAAACATTGGCAATAAATATTACAACTAACAAGAATTACAACAGCTTTATTACAATAAAAACTTGTGGACAATTATATATTTATTGATTAGCGTTGTTAAAAACAGTTGACCTAGAAGTGTTTTTTTGCTACAATGATTTCCAGTAAGTTAAAAACAAAAACTTACCGTTACGAGGGCCGTAAAGGCCACCAAAACGGGCCGGAGTACCCGCCAAAATTCATCGCTCAAATCCGCCCAAAGCGGAGGAGAGCGGTCAGTCAAACGTCGCACTGGCGGTAAGCGCTATTAAGTAATTTACATAGTGAGCGCATTTACCGCCTGCGACCCGTTCGAATCTCCACTCCCCGAAGAACTCGCAAGATTCATAGATTGCGAGTTTTTCTTATGCGGCTAAGCGCCTATAATTAAGTTAATGAATAGCCGACGCTCCAGGATGGCACTGCCGGCGCTGTTTAGCGCCGGCAGTGCCATCTGTATCCTGGCTTTGGCACTTTTTACCAGCCCGGTCAACAACGTCTCTTACGCGATCTTCTTTTTCTTGGCGTTACTAGTGTTCTTGGTCAGTTTCGGTTGGGTGGTCAGCTTGGCGCAGAACGGCCAGGTCAGCCGCAAAAGCCGCGGTCGGATAGTCATCTTCAGTCTGTTCATCATTTTGTTCCTGATGTTCCGCAGCGCCGGCTCTCTTAACTGGGTCGACGGGCTGATCCTAGTGCTGATAGTTGCCGGCTTGATTTTTTACGGCAGCCGTCGTCCTTAAGGGCTTGCAGTGAGGTATAATAAAGGTTATGAATCAAGGGAATAGGGAGACGGCTCCCGCTCCACAGTTTGAGCTGCCGTCGGCGCCGGAAAACGACGGCGCGGGCCAGCCGGCGGAATCACGGCCCAGCCGCGCCTTGGAGCGCGGCGCGCCGGACGAGCAGCGCGTTGGCCGCCAGCAACCGGCCTTGCCACCGGTAACAGCCACTCCGGTACAGTTGCCGACTGACGACGATACCCAAGCGGCGACTGACGACCAAACTGCCGCTGCCGCCAGCTCCGGCGGCCACCCGGCCCACGACGCCGACCGAATCGAAAAAGTCTGGGTGGACAAAGCCAAAGCGGTCATCTCCAAGACCCAGGACGACCCCTTTGCACAGAAACGTGAAATGAGCAAGGTAAAAGCCGAATACATCCAAAAACGCTTTAACAAAACCATCCCCACGGACGCGGCATGACAGTTCTAGCCATCCTATTGGTATTTATCATCCTGGTGGGCGCCGGTGTTGGCTTTGGCTATTTTTACGCTCGGCGGTTGTTCCGCGATCAGAAGAGCTTTGAGCGTGGCCTAAAGATGGTCCCGGTGCTGATCCATCTGCCGCCCTCCAGCGATGACACGGACTCCCAGGGCCGCGATGCCCGCGATCTGGTAGACGAAAACATCTCGCGGGCCCAGACCTTATATGGCATTCTGGCCAGCACTTTCCAGAAAGGTTTTAAAAGCCGCTTTTATGGCCAGCGGCACATCGGCTTGGAGATAATCGCCGGGCACGGCAACGTGTCTTTTTACGCCGCCGTGCCCGTACCGCTGTTGTCGGTGGTAGAGCAGGCGATAGTCAGCGCCTACCCGGCCGCTACGCTGGAAGAGGTGCCGGAG
>CAZWRI010000042.1:0-5918 GCA_964636115.1 uncultured Candidatus Saccharibacteria bacterium
AAGAAAAGGGATTGTTGGTGGACGTTAACGATAAATACGTCCACAACGTTGCCGTGAACAGCCGCGGCAAAGGTGTTATTGAGCCGCAAATCATGTTGCAATGGTTCGTGGACGTGAACCGCCCGGCCATGGAATGGAAGGGCCAACAGCGCAGTTTTAAAGAAGTCATGCGGGCAGTGGTGGAAGACGGCGACGTAGAAATTATTCCCAAGCGGTTCCAAAAGACTTATTACCGCTGGATCGATAACCTCCGCGACTGGTGCATTAGCCGCCAGATCTGGTGGGGCCACCAGATTCCGGTTTGGTATAAAGGCGATGAGATTTACAGCGGCCTAAAGCCGCCGGAAGGGCAGGGGTGGAAGCAGGACGACGACACTTTGGACACCTGGTTCAGCTCAGCGCTGTGGACCTGGAGCACTCTGGTGGATCCCAAGCTGGCCAATGACTATTCGCTGTCGCTTAAAGAGTTATTAGACAAGAGCCCGGACTTTAAGACCTATCATCCGACCTCCGTTATGGAGACCGGTTGGGATATTCTGTTCTTCTGGGTGGCGCGCATGATTCTGGCTACTACCTACGTAACCGGGGAAGTGCCGTTCAAGAAGGTTTATTTGCACGGCCTGGTGCGGACTGAAGAAGGCAAGAAGATGAGCAAGAGCGACCCGGACACCATTATCGACCCCTTGGAAGTTATCCCGCAGTACGGTACGGACGCCCTGCGCCTGGCGCTAGTCAGCGGTACCGGGGCAGGGAACGACCAACGCCTAGGCGTGTCCAAAATCGTAGCCAACCGCAATTTTGCCAATAAGCTATGGAACATCGCTCGATACATCGAGGGCGTAGTCGGGGATAACAGAGGCAAGCCGGAGCCTAAGAGCCCGGCCGACCACTGGATCGTGCGCCATTTAACGGTGGCTACCGATGGCATTGCCGAAGACCTGGCCGCATTCCGCTTTAGCGAGGCCTACAACAAGCTTTACCATTTTGTATGGGATGACTTAGCCGATTGGTACGTGGAAGCCAGCAAAACAACCCCTAACGCGCCGCTGCTAGCTTACGTTTTAGAGCAAACACTGGTAATCGCGCACCCGTTTGCGCCGTTCGTGACCGAAGCCATCTGGGCTGAGCTGGGCTGGAATAAAGAGATGTTGATCGGCCAGCCTTGGCCCAAGATCATTCCGTTTGGCAAGGAAGGCTTGAGATTCAAAGAGATTACAGAGTTGGTAACAGAGGTGCGCTGGCTCAAGGCGATGACCGGTGCCAAACCCGATAAGCTGTACTACAAGGACACCCCGTTGATTAAGGAAAATGCTGACTTAATTGCGAAATTAGCTGGAGTCAAAGAAGTAACGACTGGCGATAGGGGCTTGCGGTTAACCACCGCGGAGGCGTGGTTGGATACTGAGCCGGCTTCGGCCAAAGATAACTTACAAGATAAGCTGGCCGAAGCCGAAAACCAGGTCAAGTTCCTGGAAGGCCGCCTGGCCAACAAAGCCTACGTTGATAAAGCGCCGGAAGAGCTGGTGGCCGATACCAAAGCCCAGCTAGCGGATAACAAACAAAAAGCCGCCCAACTTAAGAAAGTTCTGCAGAGCCTTTAGAATTCCAGGGCTTGTTTGATGCGGTCAATGGATTCTTGGGGGTTGAGGTCGTCGAACCAGACTACTTTCCAGCCCAGGCGGTCGGCGGCCATCAGGTTGGGGCGGGTATCGTCTATGAGCAGGATTTCGCTGCCGTCCACGCCTGCCAGCTCCTGAGCCTTGTCAAAAATCCTGGGGTCGGGTTTAAGCAGACCGGTTTTGGACGAATCGACCACGGCCTTGTAATCGACGTCCGGGATGATGCCGCGCTGGCGCATCTCGTCTATGAAACCGGGCAGGTTGTTACTGAGGATGCCCACCTGGTAGTTTTCGGTAGTCCAATCCACGAGCTCTTTGATGCCGGGCATGGGCTCGACGTTCTCCATGTAGCTGCGGCGCCAGTCCATTTGGGCTAAGCCGACTTCTTTGGCAAAACTGGCGTTAAACTCCTCCATGGTCAGCTTGCCGGTGGCGATAGAGTCGTGGTGACGCCAGAAAATGGTTTCCACTACGTCCGTGGGTTGTCCGCATTGTTCGGAGATCTGGGCGAAAGCCTTATGGAAGAAGCGCACCAGGGTGCCGTTGATGTCGCAATAAACGAAAGTCACGCCGGTTTTGGAGCGCTTTTTGGCGCTCTGGCCAGGGGTCGCGACAGCCTGCGGGACTTCCAATAGGTTTTCCAGCGGTGTGCCCGTGACGTGGGCGATGGTGGCGACGGTAAATACCGAGGGCGAGCGGATGGCGCCGCGCTCGATTTTAGCTAGGGTAGAGTAGGAGAGCCCGGCCTTTTGGCAGAGTTCCTGTTGGGTCAGGCCGGCGCGTTTACGCGCCAACTGGAGCTTATGCCCCAGAGCTTTCTCATCCACGGTAACGACTCCCAGAGCTCCACCTCATATAGCCATATGTTACCAATTTAGCAGGCAAAAACCAAAGAAAATTGTTACTAAAAAGCTAGTTTTTTGGCCATGGCGGCAAGTTCCTGGGGCGACGCTTCCTTAGCCGGAGTGTTATAGTCCGCCACGGAGTCCATAGGTACCAGGTGTACGTGGGCATGTGGGACTTCCATGCCCTCCACTTTGACGCCGACCCGCTTCCTGCCTAACACTTGGCGCATGTGGTTGGCGACCTTCTTTGTGGCCATCATCAGTGATTGATAGTCCTCGTCGGATAAATCCCACAGGTGGTCGATCTGCTTTTTAGGTACTACCAGCGTATGGCCAGGCTGAATCGGTTGAATGGTCAAAAAGGCCAAGTTCTTATCGTCCTCGTATATCTTATTGGACGGGATTTCGCCTTTGATGATCTTGGTAAAAACTGAATCGGCCATTATTTCATAAACAGCGTTAAGATGGAGTAGAACAGCAAAAAGACTATAAGGGCGGCTACGCTCGCCGCTATAACCGACTGCTTGGTATTGTTACCGCTATACTTTTGCAGCTTGGTATAGAACCAGGTAGTTGCGCCAACGGTAAACAAGAAACTGACTAAAGCCGGACCCATGCGTTAATGATAGCAAACTGGCGGAAGGGGAGGGATTCGAACCCTCGGTACCTTGCGGCACAACGCTTTTCGAGAGCGTCCAGTTCAACCACTCCTGCACCCTTCCGGAAATTAGTATACCGTATTTACCCCTGTTTTTAGCGCAGCCAATCCTCAAGCCGGGCGATTTGCAGGTGGTCTTTGCGCAACTGGGTGGCCAAGGCGTTCATGTTGGGTATTAGATCGGATTGGAAGTGGGTCAGGATGACGTCGCCGGGCTCAAGGTGGCCGGACGGGTTTTGGTACTGGATGGCGCCGTTCTGTATTACCACGTCCCAATTGACAAGTGCTTTAAGGTGGCAGGCGGCCGCGGCCGCCTTGGTGTCGTCGTTATAATCACCGTAAGGCGGCCGCAGGAGGGTCGGCCGGCGGCCGAAGATCCGGGCGTAATCATCCGCTGGCTGGCAGATCTGTCGTGTCTGATCCTTTTTGTCCAGAGTCACAAGGTCCGGATGGGTAGAGCTGTGGTCCTCTATGGTCATCCCGGCCCCTTGCAACTGTCGGAAGTAGCCCGGGTCGTCCTGGATCTGTGAATCGACCAAAAACAGGCTGAAGGGCAAGTGATGACTGGTTAGCCAGGCCAGGTTCTGTGGCGTTTGGTACCAACCGTCGTCGATGCCCAGGAAAACCACCGGCTCTTTGACCTTAAGACGGTCTAAAACTTTGATTTTGTGTCTGCTAAGTATCACTGGCTCAACCGGTCCTTGCCACGGGGCCGGCATCGGCACCACGGTGGACGGCGCTGCCGCTTTGGCGATCTGGCGGTTGTCGGGTGAGCTGAAGTTGACCGACAAAGCAAGGCTTTGATAAAGCGTGGCGGGTGAGGAGCCCTGCAGCAGCGCCAGGCTGAGCAGAATCGTGCCCCAAGCGGCTAATGGGCGCAGCTGGCGCTTATATTTGCTCCCCATGACCATAGGGTTCCATTATAGCCGCCCCGGCTACTTGCCAACAAAAGCGGTATAGAGTGTTGGCCGCGACAGTGCCTTATCTTACAATGGTGCTTATGAATTTCTTGCGGAAAGTCCTGTTGGTTCTGTTGACGCCCTTATTCTTGGTCCTTCTGTTCACCACCGCCATGGACGTGGGCGTGGTAGATACCGTCAGTGATCCGTCCAACGTTAAAAAGATCCTGGCGGATAGCGGCGTTTACGGGACTGCCGTGAATAGCCTTTTGGACCAGGCCAAAAAGACTACCCACGACGGAAGCGGCGTGGACCTGCAGAACGCTTTGGTCCGCTCGGCCGCCAACGCTACCTTTACGCCCCAATACGTCCAGCAGAATACCGAGAAAGTCGTCGATAGCGTTTACGACTGGCTGGACGGCAAGACCTCCGAACCCCAATTTAAAATCGATCTAAGGCCGCTTAAGTCGCAGTTTGCCGCCGACGTGGCTCAGGCAGTGAAAAGCCGCTCGGCCAGTTTGCCGGCCTGTAAAAGTGCCGCCAGTGCCAGTAAGGCTCTGGCTGACCCGGTGACGGCTCCGTGCTTGCCGGCCGGCGTTTCCGCGGCCAAGGCCGGCCGGCAAGCCGCCGCGACGATCCTGAACGGCAAGGGCTTTTTGGATAACACCACCATCGACGCCAACAGCGTAAAGTCCAATAATTTCTCGATTGAGCCAAGCCCCGCTAACCGGGCGTCCGTTTTTGACGACCAGCTTAAGAGTTTGCCGCAACAGTATCAGAAGGCCAAACGCTCGCCCCTGATCCTGGGCGTCACGACCATCCTGGTGGGGCTGGCGATCTTCTTTCTGAGGGCCAGCCGCCGTAAAGCCCTAAGGCACTTGGGTCCCACGCTGCTGTTGGTAGGTCTGTTCATGCTGGCCTTTGCCTGGGGACTGAATTACGGCGTGGCCCAAAAGGCCATACCCAAGATTAAACTCAATAACGCCGTGGTCCAGGCCGACGTCCGCAAAGTAGCTTTGGACGTGGAACAAAAAGTCGATCAGAACTACTGGTTGTTCGGCGGAGTCTACGGAGCCCTGGGGGTCCTGGCCATTGGCGCGTCGATGTATTGGGACGGTAAGCCCGGGCGTAGTCCCATAGACGATGATCTAGAGGGAGAAGGGAAGACTCCCGAAGACCGGATCGATTTGAAAGAAGACGATAAGGCTACCATACTGGCAGGCGATAGGCCCGAGGGCCAGCCGGCAAAGCCGGCTGGCAAAAAATCCGTCAAAGTCCAGTAGCTTACGGCTTGGCCAGATGGAAGTTTGAGATACCGTCGCCGGTAGGCGTGCTGCCGTCGTTAGTGAAATAGTAAAGCGGTAGCCCTTTGTAGGCGTACTGGGTATTGCCGTCGGAGCGGGTCACGATAGTGACGCCGGAGGGCAGGGAAGCCGACGAGCTGGTGGCGGCGTAGATCGGCCATTCGGTAAGGCAGGCGCCGGTACAGTTGCTGACGCCGTTACTGTCACCGCCGTAAGTATAGAGCGGTCGCCCTTGGCTATCGGCCAAGAACTCGCCGGTAGCCGGGTCGGTCTTGGTCTGAACGATTTTCGCGCCGCCGCTACCTGACGACTGCTGACTGCTGGTACTTGAAGAATTGCTGGCGGTAGTATCGTTATTGGACTTGTGAAAGAGCAAATAGGCGCCCACGACCACAATGACGATAATCAGTATGCCAACTCCTAAGTTACGCTTGTTCATAAACCCTCCTTAGATAATGCTGCGACTAATTATAAACTATTAACATGAGTAAGGATTACGTGAGCCGCGCCGGCCAGAAGCGGGCCGGGGCGCCCCCGGGGCTTAATCTGGTCATCCGGGGGAAAAAGGTTCTGGGAGTTGGTAGTAGTACCGG
>CAZWRI010000043.1:0-14019 GCA_964636115.1 uncultured Candidatus Saccharibacteria bacterium
CAACCTACAACTTTTCCCATATCGTGGACGACGCCGAAATGGAGATCAGCCACGTTATCCGCGGACAGGAGTTCATTTCCAGCATGCCTAATTACTTAAACCTTTACGATGCTCTGGAAATAGACCGGCCGATATTAGCAACCGTACCCCACATCTTGGGTCCCACCGGCAATAAAAAGCTGTCCAAGCGTGACGGCGCCAAAGACGTGCTGGACTACGTAAGGGAAGGCTATTTGCCGGACGCACTGGTGAATTTCATCGCTTCCTTGGGCTGGAACGACGGCACCGAACAGGAAATTTTCAGCCGCCAGGAGTTGATTGATAAATTCCGTCTGGACCACGTCCAAAGGAGCGGCGCGCGGTTCGACGAAAAACGGCTGCTTTGGATGAACGGCCACTACCTACGCGAATTGCCGGCCGATAAATTATTCGAGCTGGCCAAACCCTTCTGGCAGCCAGCCGGCAGCCCCGATTATCAAAAGAAAGTGTTGGGATTGGTGCAGGAGCGGCTAAAACATTTGTCGGAATTGCCCGAACTAACGGATTTCTTCTTTACGGAGCCAACGGACGGGCAGGTAAGCGAGTTGTTCGCGGCGCCGCCGGACAAGCAGTTGCAAAAACTCCCACCAGGCGTATTTCCGGACCTGCTGCTCTCCGTCCGTAAGGTTCTTAGCGATAGCACCTTTGACAGGGAAGACATTAGTCAAAAATTAAACGACTTGCTCGTAAAACTAGATACTAAGCCGGGAGTATTGTTCGCGACCATCCGCATCGCCGTGACCGGTTCCGCCAGCTCACCGGAGATCTTTGGTACCTTAGAGGCCTTAGGCAAAGAAAAATCTCTGGCCCGCCTGGACCGGGCGATACGCCAACTTCAAAAATAAGCATAAAGAGTTTGTTAAAATGGGTGGTATGTCAGACGACATCAAACCGCCGCTACGCGGCGGTCCGTCAGCCACGCCTCATCAGCCCATGCGCAGCCAAAGGCTGCGCGGCCACAGCTTAGACCAGGCCAAGGACCGTCTGGGCAGTCTGGCGTCCGCGGCCGCCGTTCAGACGCCCATGCCTAGCGGCCCGGCGCCCACGCCGCCCGTTCCGGTAAAAAAACCACGCTTTGCGTGGTGGCGCGGGCTTAACCGTAACCTACGGTTTGGGATCATCGCGCTGTTACTGCTTATATTCGGGACCGGGTCGGTCCTAGTCTATAAACACTTCCGTCCCAATGGCGACTCGTTCTTATCCATAAATAAGCATCAGAAGCCCGTCCCCACCACTGTGGCTTCCCCCTTGACTGGCGTCCAGGTGGACCCGGCCCTGGCCGCGCGCCCAGTCACCGGCATAATGATAGAAAACAGCGACGACGCGCGGCCCCAATCGGGGCTCCAAGACGCCGGCGTGGTCTACGAAGCCATAGCCGAAGGCGGGGTAACCCGCTTCCTGGCTTTGTACCAGGAGGCCAGACCCCAGTATGTCGGCCCCGTCCGATCCTTAAGGCCTTACTACATCGACTTCGCGGCGCCGTTTCAGGCCAGCATCGTCCACGTTGGCGGCAGCCCGGACGCCTTGCACCAAGTCACCTCGGGCAACTTCCGTAACCTTGACCAGTTCTACAATGGTGCCTATTTCACGCGCATAAACACCCGCTACGCTCCGCACAACGTCTATACCGGCTTTAAGCAGCTGGATCAGCTGAATCGCTCCAAAGGCTATAAACACAGTACTTTCACGGCTTGGCCTCGTAAAGCCGACCAAAGACCAACTACCCCTACGGCCACAAAGATCAAACTGGCGATTTCCGGACCCGATTTTTGGGTGAATTACACCTATAACACCACCCTGGACGCCTACGGACGCAGTGAAGGCGGAGCCAAGCACATGGATCTGGTTAGCGCCAAGGACAAGCGCGGCGTTTGGCTGGAGCCCAAGGTAGTAATCGCTCTGATAATGCCGCTTAGCAACGGCAAACTTGACGCTTCGGGAGCGTATTACTCCAATTACCGGACCACCGGGTCAGGTCAGATGTACGTCTTTCAGGACGGCGGCGTTACCAAGGGAACCTGGCGCAAGGCCAACACCACCGGTCAATTCGCCTTTACCGATTCCCAGGGCCACGCCATCAAACTTAATGCCGGCCAGACCTGGATAACCGTTTTGAGCGACCGCCACCAACTAAGCTACGGTAAGTAATCCGGTAGACTAACCACCTCTGTTTTGCTACAATTAAGGCCGTTTATCGGCCCCTTCGTCTAGCGGTTTAGGATATCTGGTTCTCATCCAGAAGATCGCGGGTTCGAATCCCGCAGGGGTCACCATTTATCATCGCGTTCAAACCGCTTATTGCATAAAACACCCGCGCAACAGATAATATAGATTAAGATGTTCTGGAAAAAAGGTGGGGAAGGCGGCGCCGCTAAGAAAGGCATTATCCACGGTGGCTTAGCCGTCAGCCGGGAGGCGCTAAAAAGCGGCAAATGGAGTTCTGATTTTATCCTAAGCGGTATTCAGGACGGCGTAGTCATGGTGGACGTCAATAACATAATCCACCTATTTAACCCCGGGGCCAGCGCCATCACTGGCTGGCCAGCCGAAGAGGCGGTAGGATTGGACTTCCATAGCGTTCTAAACTTAACGGACGAACACGGCGCGCCGTATCCGCCCAACGCCCACCCGTTCGCCATCGCTCTAACCACAGGTCAGCCGGTCCACGATAGCAAAGGTTGGCTAGCTACACGGGGCGGCAAGAAGATCCCCGTCTCCATCATCGCTTCGCCACTGGTGGGCGACAAGGGCCGCACGACCAACAACGTGGTGGGGATCGTACGTGACATCACCAGCGAAAAGGCCGAGGAGCGGCAGCGCTCGGACTTTATCAGTACCGCCAGCCATGAAATGCGTACGCCAATAGCCGCGATTGAGGGCTATTTGGCCCTGGCGCTAAACCCTAAGATCACTCAGATCGACGCCAATGCCCGTAAGTATCTAGAAAAAGCCTCGGACGCGACCTCACACCTGGGACAACTGTTCCAGGATCTCTTGACCAGTTCGCGCGCCGAGGACGGCCGTCTGGCCAGTTATCCTAAAGTCGTAGAATTGGGCGAGTTACTGGAGCAGGTCACCGAAGCCGCCCGCTTTAACGCCAAAGCTAAAAATCTGGAACTACGATATGTTCTTAGCAATGACAAAGAAGTTAGCGGCGGCAAGGTCATCCGCCCGCGGTTTTACGCTTACGTGGACCCCAACCGCATCCGCGAAGTCATGCAAAACCTGATCGACAACGCCATCAAATACACCATAGAAGGCGGCATTACCGTCCGGCTGACCGGCGACGGCTCAGTTATTCAGATCCAGGTCCAGGACACCGGCTCGGGCATCCCGTCGGAAGACATACCGCACTTGTTCCAAAAGTTCTATCGCGTGGACAGCTCCCTGACGCGCACCGTCAGCGGAACCGGACTGGGGCTATTTATAAGTCGCAAAGTCATAGAGATGTATCAAGGGCGCATCTGGGTGGAAAGCCAGCTGAGCAAAGGTAGTACCTTCTTTATCAACCTGCCACGGCTTAATACCGACCAGGCGCTGGCCATGCAACGGCAGCAGGCGGCCAACTACAGTCCGCTTGATATCCACTAGCGTTAAGGTACGGACATGTTACAATGTTAAACATAAGCATCCGTAACGGATAAGAAACAACATGCCCAAAATCCTTTTAGTCGAAGACGACAACAACTTACGGGAGATATTCGAACTCAGGCTACAGGCGGACGGCTACCAGACGCTGACCGCCGGCGACGGCGAAGCCGCTTTGGTGATCGCCATGAAAGAAAAGCCGGACCTGATCATCGCCGACGTGATGATGCCCAAGATGAGCGGCTTTGAAATGCTGGAAACCTTGCGCGGGGCCCCTGAAATGGCCAATACCAAGGTGATAATGATGACTGCATTGGGTCAAGCCGAAGATCAGGCTCGCGGCGCAAAGCTAGGCGTGGTAAAGTATCTAGTGAAATCTCAAGTCACCTTGGAAGATTTCGCCCGTGTAGTCCGCGAGGTACTGGGGGTACCAGCGCCTACCGAAGTTTCCCAAGCAAATAATAATAAAGCAGAAAGCGAGAAACCCATGGATCCATCAAGCGCTCCATCAACTCCGCCAGCTGACCCAAGCGCTGGCAGCAATCCAATTAGTAACCCAACTCCGCCAATGGGCGACAACCACCAGTCAACTGCCGACGAGCAGAGCGCTGTTAACGGCCAGATGGCCGGCGCCATGGGCGGTGATTCCACAGCTCCCGCTGGCGGCGACAGCTCTGCCACGCCGGGCGCTCCCGCCGACGGCGGCTCCACCGAGCACGCCGACGTTCCCGTGACGCCTCCTCCGGCGGGTGGCAGCAGCGATCCCGGCGCGCCAGCCGCACCGGCCGCTTAATAGAACGGCACCAAAGATAAAAAACACCTCCTAGTGAGGTGTTTTTTATCTGTTTACGGCATATAATAACTAGCCAATGAGTAGTAAAGCCCCAATCGTAGCTATTGTCGGGCGGGCCAACGTGGGAAAGTCCAGCCTTTTTAACGCCGTTATCGGCCGCAGAGAGGCTATCGTGGCCGACGAGCCCGGAACCACCCGTGACAACGTCACCGCTAAAGCCTCCGTGGACCAAAAAGACTTCTGGCTGGTAGACACGGCCGGCTTAAAGCCGGCCGATGACGACTTTGAGCTTAGTATCCAACAACAGATCAGCGAAGCGGCAGCTAGCGCCGACGTCATCCTGGTTGTCGTAGAGGCTGACGTACCAGTGACCGAAGAGGACCGGCGGGTGGCTAACATGGCGCTTAAGAGCCGCAAGCCGGTTATCCTGATCGTAAATAAAGCCGATAAACAGCGGCGGCTGCGCCTGGACGAATGGCAGCGCCTGGGAATTAAAGAGGCTTACGCCACGAGCGCCAGCCAAAAAAAAGGCATTGGAGAGCTACTGGATGGTCTGGCAGGGCATTTACGCCCTGTCGCGATCAAAGAACGCCAGCAAATCACCATAGCGCTATTGGGTCGTCCCAACGTAGGTAAGTCGTCACTGTTCAATAGTCTGGCGGCCAAACAGCAGGCCATCGTGTCTTCCCGCGCCGGTACTACCCGCGACGTTAATCGCCTAAGGGTCCGTTACCATGACCAGGGGGTCGAACTGCTGGACACCGCCGGCATCCGTCGCAGCGGCAAGATCGAACGCGGCGTGGAACAGTTCAGCGTCCTGCGTTCACTGGCGGCCATAGAGGAAGCCGACGTTTGCCTGGTATTGCTGGACGTGGCTGAATTTGGCACCCAGTTGGACCAAAAAATAGCCGGCATGGTCAAAGAAGCCGGCAAAGGCCTGATTATCGTCGTCAGTAAATGGGACAGTGCCGAAAAGGACGCCTACACGCGTGACCAGCTAGCCGCCAAGGTCAGCGGCGAATTTGCGTTCGTACCGTGGGCACCACTGATTTTTACCAGTGCCGTCACGGGTCAAAACGTTACCAAAATCTTTGATTTAGCGCTGGAAATCGCTCAGGCACGGACCACCCGATTCAAGACACCCGAGCTGAACCGTTGGTTACGGCAGGCTCTGGATTCACATCCGCCAGCGGGCCTTAAAAACCAGCAGCCTAAGCTGAACTACATAGTGCAAGAAGAAGGCGAAGGGCTGCCCAGTTTCAAAATCTTTGGCGCCCATACCAAGTTCCTGCACTGGAGCTATAAAAGATACTTGGAGCGTTCGTTCCGAGAGCAATGGCCGCTGACCGGCACTCCTATAAAATTCTGGTTCATCGAAAAGCATTAGGTAGAATAAGCGTATGGCGTTATTTCAGAAGAAACCGGATGTCAGCAGCATTACGCCTATGTATACCATTGGCGCGAATAAAACTGTCTTAATCATTGGCCTGGGAAATCCAGAGAAGAAATACGACGGCACCAGACACAATGTAGGCTTTGCGGTACTTGACGAGTTTGCCAAAAATAATGATTTCCCGGAGTGGCTTGTAAAAAAGGATCTTAAGTGCCACTTAGCGATCCATACGATGGGCGAGAACCGGGTCGTTTTATGCAAACCCACCACCTATATGAATAGCAGCGGGGAGGCCGCCCAGGCGGCGCAGCGGTTTTACAGGGTCTATAATGCCCAGACGTTGGCCGTTTACGACGAGTTGGCGATCCCATTCGGCCAGCTGCGCACCCGCCTGGGCGGCAGTGACGCCGGCCATAACGGCGTAAAGTCACTTACCCATCACCTGGGCGAGGATTATGGCCGGCTGCGCATCGGCATCGGCAATGAAATAGCCAAAAAAGCCGATGCCGCCGACTTTGTCCTAGGCAAATTCACCAAAGAAGAGCAGGGGGAGCTACCCAAAGTTATCAAAGAAGCTGGCGTCCTAATTACCGAATACGTCTTCAGCGGCCAACTCCCCCATGACACTAGAACAGTTATTTAGAATCCAACTTTTCTGGGCTCAGGAAGCTCTAAAAGAGCTTCAATTGCCGCTATTTGACCTAAGCGGTGCCAGGCTGCAGCAAGCCGTTCAGAACCTTCTTCATAATCGCCACTGTTTACAATACGGTCTTCATGTTCACCGATATGCCAAATGATACTCGTGGCACTCTCATTCATATGCATACCGGAGTACATTGCGCTAAGCAAAACATCAAGCGAGCCATCCATTAAAGGCTCTTTATAGGCTCTAAATTCGTGATCAGCTTCTACTTCAGACATACTTTTCCTTTAGCTGAAAAGGCTTCCAGAGGGGGTGGGCACCGCTGGAAGCCATTTCAGGAGACGAAATATAATTCCTCTCCGGGAAACACCCTTCAACCCACCGTGAGCGAAGCGTCGAAGACTGCATAAAAAGCAAGTGCATTCGCGCCGTTCCGCGCCCAAAGGCTTGGAGCCGTTCCGTGAGAAACCCGCTCACCCACATTGAATGGGATGAGGCTGTAAAAATTACAGCCTCCGGAGTTAAAGGGGTTAGTTTGTTTAAGAGCCCCTATGCCTGTTCCCACGCTTTTAGCGTAAGCGATTGTCGTCCGGATGGGGACCATCCTATACTAAAAACCAGGAACAGGCACAGGATAAGTGGCGAGTGGAGGGTACAACTCGTAACACTTAAACTCTTAAACAATCTAACAAAATGTTAGAAATGGGGGTAAAAGGTGCGTAAGTCACCATATTGGAACTTACGAGTTGCAATTTTAGCAAAAAAGTGTCTTGAAGTCAATACTTTTTAATGAATGCTCAGAAAGTCAATACCCTTACGCTTAACGGTCCAGGATACCCGGATATCCTAAGGACGATTGACCAACCACCGGAGCCACTTTATTACCGAGGTGCTGAACCCCAAAGCTGGCTAAACCAGCCCAAGGTCGCGGTGGTGGGAAGCCGCAAAATGACAGGCTACGGCAGGTTGGTAACGGAAAAGATCGTTACTGAGTTAGCCCGCGCCGGCGCGGTGATAGTTAGTGGTCTGGCCTATGGCATAGACGCCACGGCCCAGCGCGCCGCCGTGGACGCCGGCGGCATAGCGGTAGCCGTGCTGGGCACTGGCATTAACCACATCTCACCGGCCGGCAACGTACAATTAGGACACGCCATCCTGGCAAACAAGGGGACGATATTCAGCGAATACGGCCCGGCCGACAGAGTTTTTGCCAGTAATTTCGTGATCCGGGACCGGATAATAAGCGGCTTGTGCGACGTACTCTTAATTACGGAAGCCGCCCTAAAAAGCGGTAGTCTGCACACTGCTCGTTTTGCCCTGGAACAGGGCAAAACGGTCATGGCGGTACCCGGCAGTATCCTGAGCCCAACCAGCGAAGGCTGTAATAATCTGATCAGAAGCGGCGCGGTACCAGCCACCAGCGCCGAAGACGTCTTTTTTGCGCTGGGCATCAAGCGCGGCAATCAAAAAATGCGCTTGGATTTTAAGGGCTCGCCCGAGGAAGAAAAAATATTGACACTGATCAAGAGTGGCTGCGCCGACCAGGAAGAACTGGCTTTGGCCGCCGGCTTGGAGGGAAGCCAAATAGCCGGCGCCCTGACCAGCCTGGAGTTACAGGGGCAAATCAGGCCCGTGGGCGCCGGCAACTGGACCGTCCTTTAATAAGCGAAGTCCTACTATGGAAGGGGAAAAGTAGCGCAAGCAGCGGTTGCATATAAATAATAAGGGCTTTACACTGGGCATTTGAAATCCATGGCAAAGAACCTAGTAATCGTCGAGAGTCCAGCTAAGGCCAAAACCCTGTCCGGCTTTTTGGGCAGTGACTATCAAGTCAAAAGTAGTTACGGCCACATTCGTGATCTACCCAAAAAAGAATTAGGCGTAGACCTTAAAAAAGATTTTGAGCCCACTTACGGCGTAAGTGCGGATAAGCAGAAAGTCGTCAAGGAGTTAAAAACGGCAGCCAAAGACCGTACCGTCTGGCTGGCCAGCGACTCCGACCGCGAAGGCGAAGCCATTGCCTGGCACGTCGCGCACGTGCTAGGGCTGGATCCGGCCAACACCAAACGAATCGTTTTTCATGAAATCACCAAGCCAGCCGTCACCGAAGCCATAGCCAACCCCCGCACCATCGACATGAAGTTGGTCGACGCCCAGCAGGCCCGCCGCGTCCTGGACAGGCTGGTGGGCTATGAACTAAGCCCGGTCCTATGGAAAAAAGTCCGACAGGGTCTGAGTGCCGGGCGAGTACAGAGCGTAGCTGTACGCCTAATAGTAGAGCGCGAACGCCAGATCAAAGATTTCAAACCGGAAAGCGCATTTAAGGTAACGGCCGTATTCAGTGCCGGTAAGGAGGAGCTGCAGGCCGAACTGAGCCAAAGAATCCCGAATCCGACCGACGCCAAAAGCTTTCTGGAACATCTGACAAGTGCCGATTTTACGGTGAGTGCCGTAGACCAGAAACCAGGAACGCGCAGTCCCGGCGCGCCGTTTACCACTAGTACGCTGCAGCAGGAAGCGGCGCACCGCTTAGGCTACAGCGTTCGTCAAACCATGACGCTGGCCCAGAAACTCTACGAACAGGGCCATATCACCTACATGCGTACTGACAGTACCAATCTGTCCGGCCTGGCGATCGCCGCGGCCAAAACCTACGTTACCCAGGAATTCGGCCAAAAATATCATCAGGTACGGCAGTATAAAACCAAGAGCCGCAACGCCCAAGAAGCCCACGAAGCCAACCGGCCGACTCACCTGGACGTCAAAACGGCCGGCGCCGACGGCGGACAGCAAAAGCTTTACGAACTGATCTGGCGACGCACCCTGGCTAGTCAAATGGCGCCGGCAACAGTTGAAAAAACAGAGGTCAAAATCGATATCTCTGGTCGGGACGAACAATTCCTGGCCAGCGGCGAAGTACTGGTGTTCGACGGCTTTTTAAAAGTTTACGGCGGCGGCAAAGACGACCTGATCCTGCCACCGCTACAACAGGGCCAAAAACTATCCCTAACCTCCGCCAACGCGCTGGAGAACTTCAGCCGTCCGCCGGCCCGCTATGGCGAGGCCGGTCTAGTCAGAAAACTGGAAGAGCTCGGTATTGGCCGACCCAGTACTTACGCGCCGACCATTAGCACCATCCAAGACCGGGGTTACATAGAAAAGAAGGATTTGGAGGGCGAGCTGCGCCAGCTTAAGGAAATCACTCTGAGCGACGGTAAAATCAATGAAGGCAGCCAGGAAGTCCGCACTGGCGCCGACCGGGCCAAGCTGGTTCCTACGCCCTTGGCAGACATCGTCATCGACTTTTTGATAAAGTATTTTGGCGAGATCGTGGATTACGATTTTACCGCTAAGGCGGAGGCGGATTTTGACGAGATAGCCGACGGTAAACTGGATTGGCGCAAGATGCTGGAACAGTTCTACAAGGGTTTTCACCCGTTAGTAGAGAAGTCGGAAAAAGCCAGCCGAGCCGAAGCCGCCCAGAGCCGGCTTTTAGGCAAAGACCCTAGAAGTGGACAACCGGTTTACGCCCGCTATGGCCGCTTTGGTCCGGTGTTACAGATGGGCGAGTTGCCAGCCAAAGACCAAAAAGACGCCCCCAAGCCCCGCTTTGCTCCATTACCGACCGGAGCCGAATTGGACGCTGTCACGTTGGATCAGGCATTGCCGATGTTTGCCTTACCTAGAGAAGTCGGCACGACCACGGACGGAGACACCATCACCGCGGATATCGGACGCTTCGGCCCCTACGTCAAAGTAGGCAAGGAGTTTTACAGCATCAAAGACCTGGATCCTTTCACGATTACCGAGCAACAGGCCAGGGAGGCCATAAAAGCCAAGAAAGAGGCCGCCGCCCAGAGAGTAATCACCGATTTTGGTGCTATCCAGATCCTGAACGGCCCCTATGGCCCATACGTCACCGACGGTAAACGCAACGCCCGTGTCCCAAAGGCTACCGATCCTAAGACCATCGACCAAAAAACCGCCCAGAAGATGCTTGACGAAGCGCCCGCCAAGAAGGGCGGTTTCAGACGCCGGAGTAGTCGACGGACCGCCAAATAGGCTATTTATCCACAATTTTCACAGATTGACAAAAAGTTTTCGTTGAAAATTATACACAACCGGATTGTGCGTAACCGTCTAATTAGTGATAGAATATACCTGATAGTAAAATATCCTTGACTTTTAAAAATTAAGGTTTTATAATTGTACTAACCTCAGGCGGTTTAGAGTGCCGTAACAGGGAAGAAACAAGTTATGGAAGACAACGAAAAGACACCAAATTTTGACATCGCGACCATTGTTCAGGACATCTTGAACACCATTGATCGTGAACGCGAGCGGGAGATCATTGCCCGCCGATTTGGTTTGAATGACCGCCGCGAAACACTGGAGCAGATCGGCGAACTGTTAGGCATTACCCGCGAGCGCGTGCGCCAACTGGAAAAGGCCGTTTTGTCGCGCCTGAAAGCCTCTGCTCAGAATGACCTGGTACACGTCCAGATCATTGAAAGCGCACTGGGCGAACATCTTTCAAAAATGGGTAAGGTAGCGCGAGTTACCGATATTACTCCTAAGGTATCCACGAATAACAGCAAGGTTGACCAGTCACGCTTGGTCTTCCTGGCCCAACTGGCGCCAGGCATCGCCGTCATAGACGATAACGACCACTTTTTCAGCGCCATCGGTCTGGCCGATGCCCACAATGAAAAAGCCATCCGTGACCAAGTCAATAACATTATCGAATCGGTCCAGAAGATCGGTAAACCGACCGATATCGACGCCATAGCCAAAGAAGTCGGTAACACCGATAAACAGCACGTGGAAGCTTTGGCCAGCATCTCTAAAAACCTAGCCAGCCTTAACGGCCGCTGGGGACTGGTTAAATGGCCGATGGTCAATCCCAAGAACATCCGCGACAAAATCTACGTCATCCTACACGAAAAGGGCAAGCCAATGCACTTCAGCGAAATCGCCAAAGCTATCAAGGGCAGTGATTTCAAGCGCAAGGACGTTACTACCCAGGCCATCCACAACGAACTTATCAAAGACAAGCGTTTCGTGCTGATCGGTCGGGGTATTTACGCCCTTAAAGAATGGGGCTACAAGCGCGGTACCGTGGCCGACGTGATCGCGGACGTCCTCAAAAAAGAAGGCGGACCGTTGCACCGCGACGAAATCGTCCGCCGGGTACTAAAAAGCCGACACGTCAAAGAAACGACCATCCTATTGAACCTGCAGGGCAAGCCCCAGTTCAAACGCGTCGCCAAAGCCACTTACGCGCTGGCCGAATAGCCAAAAGACACCATACTACTGACGCTCCTCCTTTGATTTAGATGTATAATGTAAGTGGTTAATTATGGCGTTATTTGGTAAGGCTAAACACGTAAAAACGGCGCACGACAACTGCCTGTTGATGCTGGAAATTCCACGCACCAACGACAAATCCGCTTTGGCGGCCGAGCAGATGTTGGCGTCGCTGCATGGCATTTTACGTTCACGCAAAGAACTACGCTCTTCGGGCACGATGCAAGAGCACATTAGTCTGGAAATCGTGGCTATTGGCCAGCGGATCCGCTTTTTTATCTGGACGCCCAAACACCTGCAAGCCTTCGTTGAAGGCCAGGTCTACGCCCAATATCCGACCGTCCAGATATTCGAACAGGAGCAGGACTACGCCGAGCGTCAGCTAAATCAGAGCGTCATCCATAGTACCGAGCTGACGCTGGCCGACAACGAAACCATCCCCATTAAAACGTTCCCGAACTTCGAAGTTGACCCTCTAGCGGCTATTACGGCGGCCTTGGCCAAGCTCGATAAGGAAGACGAAGAAATGTGGATCCAGATCATGTGCCGACCGATATCGGACGACTGGCACCGGCGAGGCGCGCGTACCATAGCGCGCATCCAGCGCGGTAGCGGCCTGTTCGGCGGCGGAGCAGGGGGGAGCACCATGAGCTACGCCGCCCAAGTGTTCGGCGCGCTCTCTAAACCGCCGGAACACGTGGGCGGCGGCGAAGCCAAACCGGCCGAATTGTCCGAACGGGACAAAACACGCATTACGGCCATCCAGGAAAAATCAAACAAACTAGGGTACCAGGTCAAGGTGCACCTGTTGTATGCCGGCCACGACCAAACGACCGCCCGGCTGCGCATGCAAGCATTAGTGGGCGCGTTCAAGCAGTTCAATACCACTAATTTAAATGGTTTCGTAGCCACCGAAACCACCTTCAATCGCGATAAGCTGTTGGAATATCAGACCCGCTTCTTCATTGACCAAGGTTACATCTTAAACATCGAGGAGCTGGCCAGTATTTTCCACTTGCCGCATACTTCGGTAGAAACGCCGAACATCCTATGGGCCACCACCAAGACGGCCGAACCGCCACCCAACATCCCAATCCAGGAAGCGGGTAAAGAGACCGAGCTGAGTCTTTTTGGCGTCACCAACTTCCGGGGCGATAATACTATTTTTGGCCTGCGTCGGGCTGACCGTGGCCGCCACGTGTACATTCTGGGCCAGACCGGCACCGGTAAATCCGGTGCCTTGGAGCTGCTCACGCTCTCCGACATCTATTACGACCAGGGCTTCGCGGTCATTGATCCGCACGGCGACTACGCCCAGCACGTGTTGAGTTTTATACCACAGAGAAGGGTAGACGACGTAGTCTATTTTAATCCCGCTGACACGGCCCATCCGATCGGCTTTAATCCCCTGGAAATTACCGACCCTTCGCTCAAGGGGCATATCAGTTCGGAACTGGTAGGCGTTCTTAAGCGCTTATTCGCCGAAAGCTGGGGACCGCGACTGGAGTACATCCTGCGTTACACGCTGCTGGCGCTACTAGACTACCCCGATTCCACCATGCTGGGCATAACGCGTATGCTGACCGAGAAAGATTACCGCAAAAAGGTCATCGAATACATCGACGACCCGGTGGTAAAGAATTTCTGGGTCAACGAGTTCGCCAGCTGGAATGAAAAGTTCGCCAGCGAAGCCGTGGCGCCGGTGCTGAACAAAGTAGGGGCTTTTACGGCCAACCCGATGGTCCGTAACATCATCGGCCAGCCTAAGAGCACTTTTAACATTCGCAAGATCATGGACGAGGGCAAAATCCTTATCGTCAATTTGAGTCGTGGACTGGTGGGCGAAGACAATGCCGGAATCCTGGGAGCCATGATGGTCACCAAGATCCAGTTGGCCGCCATGAGCCGGGCTGACATTGAGCAAAGTACCCGCCGGCCTTTTTACCTTTACGTGGACGAGTTCCAGAACTTTGCTACCGACAGTTTTGCCACGATTTTGAGCGAGGCCCGAAAATACGGCCTGAATTTGACTGTCGCCAACCAGTACATATCACAGATGGAAGAGCCGGTACGGAACGCAGTATTCGGCAACGTGGGCACGATCCTTTGTTTTAGGATCAGTCCCGATGACTCGCCCTTCCTGGAAAAGTACTTTACTCCACAGTTCGAAGCGGCCGATCTTATACAGCAGCATAGCCGTTACTTTGTGATCACCATGATGATCAGCGACGAAAAAGCACCGGCTTTTTCGGCCAA
>CAZWRI010000044.1:0-5075 GCA_964636115.1 uncultured Candidatus Saccharibacteria bacterium
AAGCAGCTAGCCGCCCGCGACGGCGTGTCCGTGCGGCTGTTCAGCGTCATCTACGAGCTCATTGACGACGTCAAAGCCGAAATGGAAACCTTGCTCAGCCCGGAAATATTAGAGGAAGAGCTAGGTACTCTGCAGGTGAAAGGCGTCTTTAAGATCACGAAGACCGAAGTTATCTGTGGTGGTGAGGTCACCAAGGGCCATTTGGCGATCCCGTCTTTGGCGCGGGTCCGCCGTGGCGGCGAAACGATCGCCGATAACTTGGAAGTCATCAATCTTAAGCGTGGCCCTACCGACGTTACCGAGGTTCAGCAAGGCGAGATGTGCGGCCTGAGATTCCGTTCCGAAAGCCGTGTGGTGGTGGAAGAAAACGACCGCGTTGAACTCTTTACCCGCCAGACCAAATCGCGTAGCCTCTAACTGGTCGTTGACATTTACTCTACCGGTGTTAGCATAAGACCAAGCGGTTAAAATAAAAATGATTGAAGACCCACCGGTATCAACAGGTATGGACCCCAGCTCATGGGGTGACGTGGCTTGGGACAATGATCAACTCAAACCTTCGCCGCGGCTTCTCACGGAACAGGCAGCCGTGCCTGCCCAGAACGGCAATCAGCCGGCACTGAAAGACGGTTGGGCATTCAACAGTTATACTGACTCCGGCCAGGTTATTATTACGCGAGGTAACGAAAGCCGGCTGGTGGGTCCGGCGGAGTATCCGGACTGGTGGCAGGACCCGTCCCCGCAGCCGGTACAACTGGCGGCAGGGGACGCTGGTCAGGTCGCGTCTCAGGCTGATCCCGACACCCAGCCGGGCAAAGTGGACATCCAAAAAATGGCCGTTTTCCCCGGCGGCGTGCCTAGCTCCAAGCCGTTCAAAGTAGTAGCCGAGTTCGTAGATAACCAAGGCGATACTTACTACACTCTTCAATATCCGGATAGTACCTGGCATACCGTTGGAGTCAAGGCAGACGCCGTAGAAATCACGGCTCATGAAAAACCGGCGCAGCCGGCCGCGGCCGATCCGGAAAACAAAACTGGCTTTTTGAGCTTAGGCAAAAAGTTCCATGACCTTAGAAGCGCTATTAGTAACGTTAATTTACCAACCGAGCAGCTCAAATCGACCGCGGCCAATGCCCTTAATTTTGGCAGCTCAAATCTGAAAGTCCTGATTGACGCCCAATACCGGCTCCTGGAATATCTGGCCAGCGGCGACATCGCTCGTCGCCGTCGGCTAGCCGTTAGTTACGCCCTGGGGGCCTTAATGATCTCCGTGTCAGTGGTCTCAAAGGCGTTGATGGCAGGTGGCAGCGCCTATTTAGGCGTGGATCGGGAGGCCATGTCCGGAGAAGACCAGTCGTCGTTAGTGAAGCGAATCGAGACTTACGCTTTCAAAGAACAGCCGTCCGATGCCGTTACAATCAGACAGAACCTAAGTTATCGGGCGCCCGAGCCCAAACTGCCCAGCTCGGCCGAACGGATCATATTGGAAGGTCGTGCCAGGCGGATTGCCCACAG
Organism: uncultured Candidatus Saccharibacteria bacterium; assembly: GCA_964636115.1. GTDB lineage: Bacteria > Patescibacteriota > Saccharimonadia > Saccharimonadales > UBA10212 > CAYUUT01. The sequence continues at coordinate 1,516 of CAZWRI010000044.1, forward strand.
TCTAAGGCTCATTTGGCTCAGATTGGGAGGAGTAGGTTGAGACTCGCGTCAAAAAGTAATAAAATGGGCAGCATAAGGATTTTTTGGAATGTTTCAGCTTGACGATAATTTGTTAAGAGAACTTGGACTGGGCGATTTGCCTTCAGCCGAAAAGAACAAGATGCTGGCGCATATCTACGAGACGCTGGAATTACGCGTAGGCATGAAGCTGGCCGAGCAGATGACTGACGCCCAGCTGGACGAATTCGAAGCCTTTATAGACAAGAATGACGAAGCCGGCGCACTACACTGGCTGGAAACCAACTTCCCGGATTATAAAAAGGTAGTGGCCGACGAACTGGAAAAGTTAAAATCCGAAATCAAAGCTCAGGCGCCGGCTATTCTGCAGGCCACCATGTCCGACATGCAGCCCCAAGCCCAAGAACCTCCGCCAGCGCCGCCCCAGCCGAATCCCGAAGCGCCCTATCAGCCGCCGGATTCAGCTCAACCGCCCGCCGCCGCTTAACCTTTTTGATAACCACGGTTGAAATCAGCGCCGCTCATTTCGCGGCCGGAGGGCGCGATTAACTCCTTAATTTGGAACTTTCCGTCAATCACTTCGGCTTTGGTGACAATGACTTTCTGGCCAAAAAGTTCCATCGAGCTTTTTGGCCAGCCGGCGTAAGCCCGCACCTCGCGCTCTAACTGCTCGGCGGGCTTAGACATATCTAAAACGCCGTCCTCTTTTTTGATCAACTTAGTATATGTGGCCTCAGCTTCAATCTGGGGTTTGGGCGCCAGGTAGCCATCGGCGATCGCCTCTAACCTTTTCAATAAAAAGTCCGCGCCTTGCCGCGCCAAAAGTCGGTAAAGTTCGGGTTTGGTTTCGGTTCCTTTAAGCTCCACGCGTTGCTGGGCGTAAACCGGTCCGGCGTCCATCTGGGCAGTTAAGCGGATCAAGGAAAGACCCGTTTCTTTATCGCCGTTAAGAATCGCGGCTTCGATCGGCGAAGGACCGCGGTATCTGGGTAGCAGGGAAGGGTGCAGATTTATAACGCCGTCCGGGAATAAGTCCAAAGTGCTTTGGGGGATGATTTTGCCGTAAGCTACCAGTACGCCAAAATCCGGTTTAAGGGCAGCGACTTCGTCGTTAATTCCAGTCAGCTTGTCCGGCTGCAACACCTTGATTTTGGCTTTTTCGGCTAAGTCTTTAACTTTGGGCGATTTAAGTTGTTGGCCGCGGCCGGCCGGACTGTCCGGCTTGGTAACCACCGCTAGTACCGGCCAGCCGGCGGCCAGCAGCGCTTCTAAAGCTGGCGCGCTAAAGTCCTCAGTCCCTAAAAAGATCAGACGCTTTGACTTTGTCATAATCCAGTTTCTCCAGTTTGCCGTCACCTTTAAGTTTGTAAAAAGCTGCCTGGTTGTCCTTGATGTGGTCCACGAAGGTCAAACCCTTTGTATGGTCGACTTCGTGTTGTAATACCCGGGCCAAAAAGCCCTCGGCCCGCACCCGAACTTCCTGGCCGTTTTGGTTCAGCGCCCGCATGCGGACTTTGCTGGGCCGGGCCACCTTGCCGTAGATGTCCGGCACGCTCAGGCAGCCCTCAAAATCCTCTTCGATTTCACCTTCCGCCTTAACTATTTCCGGATTAATGAAGACGCTGAAGCTCTTGTCGTTTTTATCGTCAAAATTGTTCCGTATGACAATCACGCGGTAGGGCTGGTCGATCTGGATCGCGGCTAAAGCGACGCCGACTTCGTGTTTGCGGCTGGCTTCCCAATCCAAAGTAGCGCTTTTCATGTCTTCAATTATTTTTAACACCCTGTCGTCAATGACGCTCACGCGCTGGGAGCGTTGGTGCAGATGCTCGTCGGGCAAAGAAATAATAATGTCTTTAGTGGCCATAACTCGAATTAAGTATAACCCACCTCTGTTATTTTGCCTATTCCAGTTACTGAAGAGCCCGGATGTCTAGTCGCCCCAACTAACTTTTTCGGATGACCGCTCACGCGCGGAAGGTGCTTCGCCTGAGCTGCTAACAAATTTTAGCATCTCCACTTAGCACCATACCGGCTCCGCTTGGGTAAGGTTGAGTCACCGAAAAAGTTAGTTGGGGCTCTAACGCTTATTTATGCCTAACCCCGGTGTTTTTGAATGATGATAAAAATGACAAGCCCAGTAGTGAGATTTCGCGGCCGGTCGCTGGATGCGACCGCTCTATCCGCTAACACTGATAAGCGCGAAATTCTACTACTGGGCAGGCAGACTTTAGGTTGGGCAGGCACGTGGGTAGCTACCCACGTGCCTGCCTTACGATTACCTCGTCGGTATGCAGACCGAGCGCCGCCCCACCTATTGGGGCTGGGGATAGACCCGTCTTGGCAATGAACTCGTTCCATGATCCGTGTCGCTTCTGAGTGCCAACTGCGTAAGAGCAGCCATACTCTTCGCGGAACGATTCGAACCGCTCGGCTCGCTCATTGTGACCCAGGACTCTGGCTTGCGCCGGATTCCAATCAGCCGCTGCCGGCGTGTAGCCGAACAGTTCGTGCCACTTCAGGGCACACTCGATATCGTGCTCTGGAGTGTGGCTGAAGTTTCTTCTGAAGCCTGAATCCAGACGAAGCCGTCGCACGTAGTTCGAGGATAGACCAATTTCCGCTGCAATCTCTTCATCCGAAGAATCGAGCGCGAACAGCTCAATTATAAGCTGTTGGTTCTTCAATCGCCGACCGGTTCTTGGCGGCTTCCAGCCTGGCGGGTGTTGACGGTTTGCGTTGCCAATCAGCTGGCGAACGCGCTCTCTGGATATGCCGTATTTCTTACCTACGGCGACTGCACTCATTGTTTCCCGATCTTTGCGCATGGCCTCCAGAACTTCAGGAGTCCAGCGGTGTGTCTTTGCTGCCACTTGGTCTCCCTCGTTTGGAGTGAGAAGTCTGCTTGTCAAAGGTCTCTGGCCGAAGCCAGAGGCCTCAAGGTCAAAGATGCAAATATTATAGAATAAATTCTTTTATTTTTCCAGCGCAGATCCCACAAGGAAAAACTAAGCGCGACTGTTCTTTCTTTGGACACTTAACCTTACCCTAGCGGAGCCGGTTGGGTGCGTCATGGAGATGCTAATATCTTTTAGCAGCTCAGACGACGCACCCTCCGCGCGTGAGCGGTGTCCAAAAAAGAATAGGAGCGCTTACAAAAGATTGCTGGGATCTAAGTCCACCGTCCAGTCGGGTGGCACATCTTTGGCCAGCCGGACCAGGTGGTCGCGGTCTTTGCTTTTGACTACCAGCTGCCAATAAAAGTATTTGCCGCGGCGGCCGTAAAAGCTGGGTGTGGGACCAATGACTTCGACCGGCAAACCCGACCTTCTAAGGTGTTTTTGAATTTTTTCACTAGCGTTTTGGGCGCCATTGGCGGTTGCCCGGCGCACTACAAGCTTAAGCAGGTAGGCAAAGGGCGGGAAGCGGAAAGCCTGGCGCTCGGCCAGCGCCTGGCCGTAAAATTTGGGCCAATCGCGGGCCAGGGCAGCGGCCAAAATCGGATTGTCTGGTTCATAAGTTTGTACAACCACCCGGCCGGC
>CAZWRI010000045.1:0-4608 GCA_964636115.1 uncultured Candidatus Saccharibacteria bacterium
GTAAGCGTCTTGACCCCAAACAAAAGTTGGGTTTTAACTTAATTTTTTAAATTTTCAACTGTTGTAAAATGTTTCTTATATGGGCGCGTATGGGACGTGGCACATCCCCACGCCGGTCTTTTGGGTGAATTTTTGGTGTTCTTCTTCGGCCGGCCAGAAGGTGGTTGCCTTCTCTACGGTGGTGACGATTTTGGCGCCCTCCTTGTATTTATTGTGCTTGGCGATCATTTCTTCGGCCGCTCGCTTCTGCTGGTCGTCCAAATAGAAGATGGCGGAACGGTATTCGTCACCCACGTCCGGTCCTTGGCGGTTCAACTGCGTAGGATCGTGCATTCTGAAAAAATGCATCAACAGCTTGTCGTAAGTGATTTTGGCCGGGTCAAAGGTGATTTTGACGGCCTCGGCATGGCCGGTCTTACGGCTGGCCACGTCCCAGTAAGTGGGGTTGTCCTTGTGGCCGCCGATGTAACCGGCCTCGGTGGCAATGACGCCCGGAACCTGGTCAAAATAGTACTGCACGCCCCAAAAGCAACCGGCGGCAAAGATAGCGCTAGCTTGTTTCACTTCACGAACCCAACAGATCCCTTCTGCGGAAAGCCACCCAGGCGACCGCCAGACAGCCCGCTATCACGCCCACAAAGTATAAACAGTTCGCCCAATTGTACTGGGCGGTTAATAATTCGCTGGAGTGATAATAATTGAACGGGAAGATTTTGGCCGGCCAGCGTAGCCAGCTAACGGACGGTGCCAGCGACACGATTATGTAACCGCCCAGGCCAAAGGCCGTGGCGACGGCGATGCTGGCGGCGCGGCCAGCGCGGCCCAGCGCCGACAACGTGAAGGCCACGACGCCAAAAGTCAGTGCCAATAGCCCTACGGCCGCGCCGGCCGCCATGACGTTACCCATCGGCACGCCCAGATTGATAATCTTGCACATCACGGCGGCAAAGACGATGCTTATCAGGGCCACCAGAACGAATATCACCAGCCCGGCGGCGGCCTTGCCAAACAATAGTTTGGCGCGTGACAACGGCCGGGCCAAAAGCAGTTCAATGGTGTTGTCGCGTTCTTCTTTGCCGATCAGTGACATCCCCAGATTGATAGCCAGAACGCCCAAAAGTAGCGGCAGCATCAGGTAGAACATCTGGCTGCTCAGATACCCTACCGGCGAAAACAAGTCGTTAGTATCGGTAAACAACTGCTTGGCCGTCTGCGGGATCTGGTTGAAGGACTTGTCCAGCTGGGCGGACTGGTTCTTGATGGACGGATAAAAAATCAGCGTTAGAAAGACAAAGAAGACGATGCCTACGCACCACCAGACTATAAAGCTCTTCTTTTGGCGAAGGGTCCAGCGCACAAGGGCTATCATGGTTTGCCGCCTTTGTAAAAACGCATGAATTCTTCTTCCAGGTTGAGCTCCTGTTGATTAATGCCAGCTACTTTATTTTTAGCTAAAACCTTGAATAGCGGCGATAAGTCGCCGCGTAGACTGACGCTTACTTGATTGGTACCCAATGCCCTGACCTTTGCCCCAGGGATCGCAGCCAGTTCAGCGCGGGGCGCCTTGTCGACGAAGGTAACGTCAAATGTCCGGGCCGCGGCTTCGGCGACCTCGGCGATAGTCTGCTCGGTAATAAGTTCGCCCTCGCGTATAAAGCCCACCCGGTCGCACATCCGCTGGACTTCAGCCAGGTTGTGGCTGCTCACAAAAACGCTACCACCGCGGCCGGTAGTCTCTTTAAGGACAGCAAAGAATTCTTCCTGCATCAAGGGATCCAGACCGCTGGTCGGCTCGTCCAGTATCAAGACGTCCGGCTGGTGCATTAAAGCTTGAATCAAGCCGATTTTTTGGCGGTTGCCCTTGGAAAGATCGCGGATACTCATGTTCAGATTGGCCTGGAAGCGTTCGGCCAGCTCTTTGCGGTAAGCGGCATTCTTAGGCGGACGCAGATCGGCCATGTAATCTAGAAACTGGCGGCCGGTCATCTTGGGATAAAGGGCGATTTCACCGGCTAGGTAGCCTACGTGGCGCTTGACTTCCACGGCGTCCTTAACGACGTCTTTGCCGAATATCTCCGCCCGTCCTTCGCTGGGCAGGATAAAGTTCATGAGCAGTCGGATAGTCGTGGACTTACCGGCCCCATTGGGGCCTAAGAAACCGTAGACCTCGCCGGGCATGATTTGCAGGTCCAGGTTTTTAAGAGCCAGCGGCCCACCAATGCTATAGCGCTTGCTTAAGCCCTGCGTCAGGATCGTCGCGTCTGCCATTAGCATTATTATAACGCGAAACAAAGGGGCTGTCTTTGACGTAGAGGCGCCAGGGCATGTCAGCGGCTTTGGTGATGCCGATGCGCGGCGCGGCCACGATTTGTTTAGGATTGACCGGCCGCGCCGGCGCTTCCAAATAAATACTTGACTTGTCAAGTATTTTTCCCGTGAGGTTGGTATTTGTAATTCCAAGTGCTTGAGTTAATTTTCCAGGGCCGTTAGCCAGTTGTTTTGTATCTGTTATCCCGCGGTTCTTTTGCATAATTCCAATGCCCTCAACCGGCTCAGCGGCCCGCAGCAGCACCGCCTCTCCCCTGCCCGCCGGCCCGGTCACAATGTTAATGGCGTGGTGCATGCCATAAGTAAAATAAACGTAAACCGTACCTCCGGCCTCAAACATTGGGGCCGTGCGGGCAGTTAGGCCCCTAAAACTATGACTGGCCGGGTCATCCTGGTGATAAGCCTCAGTCTCCACAATTTTGAGCTTAACCGTCCCTTCAGGCAAATCCCGGCACACCAGCCAGCCCAGCAGCCGCGGCGCCACCTTAAGCGAGTCATGACCTAGGAAGTCAGGCTTCAAGGCGGAGGCGTTTGATTAACCACTCGCGCGGCAAGATTGATAGGAACCAGCCGGCACGCGGTCCCTGCTCCTTACCGATCAAAGCTTTATATAACGGTCTAAAGACCTGTTGCGGTGTCAGCCCGTGGCTTTCTTTGACTTGGTATATGGCTTTATGGAACCATTCACCGTCGGCATCCTGTGGCGCCTTTTCGATCTCCGCTGCCAACTCGGCTAAATAGGCCTTTTCCTGATCCGTGAATTCGCCTGAATCTACTTTATCGGCCGGTTCGAACTTAACATCCTCTGGCGCCCACTTTTTAAGCCACTGGTCGATAAATTTAAGCTCTCCCTTGATAACCAGCTGCTCCTTGGAGTCAATCTTACCCAACTCCCGGTTAAGAATATCGATGGTTTTACTGGGATCTTTAAGCGCAGATTGGTAACTGGCTACGAGATGTGAAAATGGAACGCGGCTAATTACCGGTTCCAGGTTGTGGCGGCAAAGCCCGATCAGCTGCTCGTCTTCCATGGTTTTGTCCGGTTTGCCTAGGAGTTCCGCAAACTCGTCAATTAGCTGGGCGACTCCGTGTTCCGGATCAAAAAACAGCGCTTTATCGGGCGAATAACGCAAAATGAAGTAGCGGGCGACTTCAGGCGGCAAAACGGAAACTACTTCGCTCATTAAAATTCCGTTTCCTTTGCTGGCGCTCATCTTTTTAGTGTCGCCAGCCCGGTTTACAAAGTTATAGGGTACCGGGATTGGCGGCTTGGCTTTGAACACCCTTTCCATGAGCGCCACTCCAGTGTCATAGCTACCACCCTTAGTAGAGTGGTCTCTGCCCGATGGCTCTACGGAAACACCCAGTAACCACCATCTGGCAGGCCAATCCAGCCGCCAGTTGAGCTTAACTTTGCCCTTGGTATAACTGGTAGCTTGCTCTTTGTCGTCCGCATCCAAGTAAATCAGTTCCTTTTTTTGCGCGTCAATGGACACAAAACGGCGATTTTTGAGGTAGCCATCTTCGTTGACCTGGATCGGCGCCCAATCTTTTTCCAGCTGACGGCCGGAGACTTCCTCTAGCACTTTGCGCACCTCCGGCAGGTTTTCTAAGGTCTTTTCAATGGCTGGCACAAAGAAATCATCCCGATATTTTTCGTGGCTTCGGACAGCGTCCATTTCTATTCCTAATTTATCCACGCTATCTAAGAAATCTTGTAGCGCAAAATCAGCGTATGAGCGGTCTGAGCCATCTGGCGCCGGCATGTCACAAAGCGGCTTGCCCAGATACTTTTCGTATTCACGGGGTACGCCCGCCGGCACTTTCCGGAATCCATCAAGATCGTCTACAAAATGGACGTGCCGGGCCTGGCGGCCTTTTTTCTCCAAAGCCAGCTTAATGGCGTCGCAAGTTATAATTTCGCGCAAATAGCCCATATGGTAACCGCCCGAAGGTGAAATCCCGGACTCAACAATAACCTCGCCTTCCGGAAAGGTTTTTTCCACCTGGTCTACGACTTTGTTCAGCCACTGCATAACTATATTTTACAGTTTAGGCAGAGATTTAACATCTATTTAAGCTAGCCTTTAAGGGGGCACGACTCAAGTAAAGGCTAGCTGATTTCGACGATCTTGTAGGAAGTGCCGTTCAGCTCTATTTTGTCGCCGACTTTTTTACCCAGCAGCGCCTTGCCGATCGGTGATTCGTCAGAGACTTTACCGTTCAGGGGGTCGGCCTCCATGGTGCCTACGACCTGAAATTCAAGTGTCTTGCCGTCTT
>CAZWRI010000046.1:0-11519 GCA_964636115.1 uncultured Candidatus Saccharibacteria bacterium
GGTAGCGCCTTCTGGCCGCTGAACACCAACTGGTTATCACTATCCTTTTCTAGCCAGCCGTTCTTCCAGGCTGTGAATGGCTTGCTTTGGCTGGCCGGCGGCAACTCCGCCGACTCCTCGGCGGCCGCCCGCAAGCTTTCCTGGATGATCTGGCCCAGCGGCCGTACGGCCGCGACCTTGCTGGGCTTAACGCTTAAGCTGGTGACGGCGCGCAGGCATTCGTGGACTTGGGACAACGCGCCTTTGGCCCGGATGTTATCCGGCCAATTGTTCTTAATAACCGGCAGGAATTGCTCGTAGGTTCGCTGGTTCTCTTTTAGTACCTGTCTAAGGTCGGAGGGCGACAGGTCGGCCCGTTTGGCGTCGCCGATCAGGTTCTTTATCTGGGTTTGGGCTAAAAAGCCGCCGTCCTGGGAGCGCCTGGCCAGCTCGTGGTCGCCGGGGAGTTTGGCTAGGATGTTTTCCAGAATAGTGAAGGTGGTAAGCTCGTCGGCAGTTTTGATCTCGCGCCACTCGGAAAAGTATTCCGGGAAAGCATTAATTACGTATTGACCGAAGGAGTTGAAAGTATGGATGGCTACTTGATAGGCGTCCTGGCCGACGTAGCGCGTCAGGCGCTGACGCATGTTGTCGGCGGCGTTGTCCGTAAAAGTCAGACATAAGATGTTGCCCGGCAGCATAGTGGCGTCACGGCGCAGGATCTGGGCGGCGCGCAGCGCTAACAGCTGGGTCTTGCCGCTGCCGGGCCCGGCGATTACCAATACCGGACCGTCGATCTGCTCGACGGCCCGTTGCTGCTGTTCGTTAAGTTCGTCAAAGGCTTTTAAGAAATCTTTTTCCACAGCCTAATTATCGCACGAAGGAGGCTATTCCAGCCTGGCCACGATGGTTTTGGCGTCATTGTAGGCGACCAGGTCGTCGGCGTGGGCGGCCCGCAACTGGTCGCGTTGGCCGATCAGGAGCTTATGGTCGCTATTGAAATCAGTAGGTTGCAAGGGCGCGACTTTGGCGTTGACGGCTTGGGCCAGGCCCGCCGCGGTACTAAGTTGGGCGTTCATGTCATCCAGGCTGGATTGAAGATCCGTAACGTCGTTGCCGGCCTCCCTGGCCTGATTGACGCGGGTCTGCAGCTTGCCGGCCAAGGTCTTAAGTTTGGCGTTGTTGACCAGCTCCGTGTCAGCTGCCTTGAGCAGATAAACCTTGGGGGTGACCAGCGCGTACACGCGGTAATCTTTAATAATTGACTGGGCGTCGCCGCGGGCTCCGTCCAACCGGGTTTCGGCGTCCAGTTTGGATTTTAAGGCCGTCAGGCCGGCTATGGAGGCGTTGACCTGGTTGATAAGGTTGGAGCGGTCGGTTGAGCTGAGTTTTTGGGTGCCATTAACGACGGCGTCGAGCTTGTTAAGCGTAGCCAGGCGCCGGTTGATTTCGGCGTCACCGCGAGTCTGCAAATGGTTCAGGGCCGTCTGCTGGGCGGCGCTCAGGGTTTGGCCGTCGGAGGAATCGCCGGTTACCGACCGTAGGGCCGCCACCGGAAGGCTGAAGGCTATCAGCGTGATTAGGGCCGGACCAGTTAGGGTTAGTATTTTATGGCGCATCCTGCTACTCCGTGACAGGCAGCTGCTGGTCCTTCAGCGAGCCGCTGGCCGTATTTAAGTTCTGATCGGCCTGGTTAAGGCCGCTATTGATATTTTGCAGATCCGAGTTCAGGTCCTGGTCGCTGTTGCCGTCGCTTAGCTGCCCTGTACTGGTATTAGACGGCTGGTTAACAGATGGTTTTTGGCGGTGGTGATGGACGTAAAGGCCGACCCCGACGACCGCGATTACCACGATGGCGATCAGTAAGATCGGCAGTGCGTCACCCCTACTTTGTTGCTGCTCCCTGTCCATTAATAGTAGTGTAACTCGCCCCTAATCGCCGCACAAGCGTCGTGGCCGTGTTGCCATAAATACGGCAATTAGCGGCTTGGGCGGCCGGACGGATTGGCGTATCATTAAGTGACCTAATAAAAAGTTCGCGTGAGGGGAAAAGCGATGAAAAACGAAAACAATCCATACCTTAAACAAGTTGGCGAGCGGCTGGAAGTCACGGCCGCCGGCCGCAAATACTTAAAAGAGTTGGTCACCGACGCGCAGGGGCCGGTATACGCCTTTTACGGCAAGGCTTCGCCGTTGATGGTCGCTGCCGCCATGGCCCGCTTGAGCCGCCGCGGCAGCGACCTGCGCGAGACCTTCCTGGACGAGTTCGCCACCGGCGGCGACGAAGACGCCGGCGGTTTGATCCATCGGGTAGTAACGGCTTTTGGCGACGATTCGGTCCAGCAGCTGGTTGGCCTGCACATCGTGGTGGAGGACGCTTCCAACCTGCTGACTAAGCAGCTGGAGTGGGGCCGGTTTGCGGCTTACCTGGAGCAATCCACGCGCTACATTTACTTTGACGAGAAAGACAAGCACGGTAACTTCCGTTATTACGCGCCGCAAAACCTGGACGCTAAGACGGCCAAGGCCTACCGCCAGACGCACGATCGGATATTCGAAATCTACTCCGGCATGGTGCGGCAACTGACCGAGCACGTCCGGGGTAAAGTTCCGGAGCCGAGCGATCCGCGCGAGCAGATCGCCTGGCGTGGTGCCACCAAGGCCCAGGCTTGCGACGCCATCCGGCCAGTGCTGCCGGTCTCGACCAAGGCCACCGTGGGCATTTTTGGCTCCGCCCAGGCTATTGAAGCCATGATCTTGAACCTGTTGTCCAAAGAGCTGTTGGAATCGCGCTTGGCCGGGCAAGCCATGCTTGAACAGGCGCGCAAAGTCATTCCGGCCTTTTTGGAACGCGCCGACAAGCCGGACCGCGGCGGCGCGACCACCGCCTACCGGGCCTCGACGCGTAAGGCCATGAAAGAACTGGCCAGCCAGCTTTTAAACGACCGCTCGTCCGACCATCAGGAAGAAGTAAAGCTGCTGGACTATTGGCCCAAGAACGAACTGGATCTACTGCCCCACCTGCTGTTCGCGGAATCCAATCTGTCTACCCAAGAGTTAAAAACTGCCTTTAAAAAATTTGCTAAGAAGGACCAAAAAGCCATTTTTGAAGCATACCTTGGTACTCGGTTGAATCGGCGACATAAGCCAGGCCGGGCGTTCGAACTTCCCCACTACTTATGGGAAGTGACCGCGGATTACGGTACCTTCCGTGACTTGCAGCGTCACCGGGTGGTGGACGCCATGGAGTGGCAGCGACTGACCCCAGCATACGGCTACGAGGTCCCCAAATTGGTCAAAGAAGCCAAGCTGACCAAGCAGTTTGATGAGTGTTTCAGGCTGTCCCAAAAGCTTCACGACCAGTTGATCAAAGCCGGCTACGAGGAGGAAGCCCAGTACGCCACGCTCTTTGGGCACCGGATGCGTTACCGGTTCATGCTTAACGCCCGGGCGAGTTTTCATTTTATAGAGCTCCGTTCCGCCCCCCAAGGACATCCTGGCTACCGCCGGATTACCAATCGGATGCACGAACTGCTAGCCCAAACCCATCCGGAAATCGCCAAAGCCATGGGCTTTGTCAACAAAGACGAAGATCCGGAGCTGACACGGATGGCCGCCGAGTTGGCGACCCAGTACAAACTAGACAAGCTGGATAAGCTGGGCGCCAAACCGTAGCGCTAAGCCGCCAGCTTGCCCACCGCGTGGCTATGGACTATGCTGAAGACAAAGTTGGAGGTTGGCTGGCGTGCAAAGTAGTTTAGAGGGGCGACTGGCAAGCTTATTCAAGGCCGCGCCGCGCCTGAGCCCTCAGGCTAAAAGATCGATCGTGGAAATATGGCCGTGGATCGCCCTTATATTCGGGCTTTTACAGCTGTGGGCCGCCAGGGTGTTGTGGCACTGGGGTCATACCGTCAATAACATCTTTGATAACATCAACTCCTATTACGGCGTACACCTGAGCCGCGTGCAGCATCTGAACCTGTTTTACTGGATCAGCCTGGTGGTGCTGCTGGCGGACGCGCTGATCCTGCTGGTTGCCTTCCCCAAGTTATATAACCGGCGCAAATCCGGCTGGAACCTGCTATTCTGGGGAGCTTTGCTTAACTTTGTTTACGGGGTCTTTTCGGCCTTTAACGATTACGGCGGAGTCGGTTCGCTGCTGATGCAGTTCATAGTCAGCGCCGTGGTGCTGTATTTTCTGTTCCAGATTTGTGACCAGTACGCCAAAGCTTGATATAGGGCGGCCTTAACCGGTAAGCTTAAGCTTAATGGATGACGTGATTACCGGGCTTAAGTCGGCCGGTTTTAGTGGTGAAATTGACGATAGACAGGAGACGCGCCAGTTCTACAGCCACGACGCCAGCATGTTCGAGATAATGCCCGAGCTAGTGGTATTTCCTAAAGATGCCAAAGACGTGGAGCGGTTGGTGTGGCTGGTTGGCGAGCGCAAGAAGAAAGATAAACACCTGTCATTGACGGCGCGTAGCGCCGGGACGGACATGGGCGGCGCGGCCATCAACGATTCGATAATCGTGGACTTTAACAAGCATTTCAATAAGATCGAAGCCGTAAGTGACCGCGCCGCCCGTACCCAGCCGGGCGTGTTTTACCGTGATTTTGAAAAAGCCACCCTGCGTCACAAGGCCCTAATGCCTTCTTACCCAGCCAGTCGTGATCTGTGTACCGTGGGCGGTATGGTCAACAACAACGCCGGCGGCGAGAAGTCCCTGGAGTTCGGCAAAACCGAGAATTACGTCACGGAGCTTAAATTGGTCTTTGCCGACGGCGTTGAACGGACCGTCAAGCCGTTGACCATGCCGCAAATGCTGGCCAAAACCCAGCAGAAAGACTTTGAGGGCCAGGTTTACGCCAAGCTTCACCGCTTGCTGGAAAAGCACTACGACAAAATTAAAAAAGCCAAGCCGAACGTTACCAAGAACTCCACCGGCTACAACCTGTGGGACGTCTGGGATCGTGAAACTGGCACCTTTGACCTTACCAAGCTGATCGTCGGCGCCCAGGGGACGCTGGGATTCGTGACCGACATCAACTTCAAACTGGTCCCTACCCGTCCTCATTCGGGGCTACTGGTGCTATTTTTGCGCGACATTGACGCCTTGGGACAGATCATTCCCAAAGTGCTGGAGTCAAAACCGGCGACCTTTGAAAGTTTTGACGACGCCACCATGTGGTTGGCCATCCGTTTTTTGCCCAGCTTCCTCAAGATGCTGGGTCCCAGAAAATTCGTCCACCTGCTTTTTAGTTTACTACCCGACGGCTTGCAGCTGCTGCACGGCATTCCAAAGCTGAGTCTGATGGTTGAATTCAACGGCCAGACCGAAGACGAGGTGCGCCAAAAAATCAAAAGCCTGCACCGTGAGCTTAAGCAGCACCGGGCACGCTACGAAATAAATGGTTTTGAAGAGGACGCTACCGAAGGCAAAAGCGAAAAATTCTGGCTGATGCGGCGCCAAAGCTTCAACTTGCTGCGCTCCAAAGTCAAAGACAAGCACACGGCGCCGTTCATTGACGACCTGGTAGTCAATCCGCCCTACTTAAGCGAGTTTTTGCCTAAGATCCGCCGGATCATCAAAAAATATAATCTTATGGCCACCATCGCCGGCCACATGGGTGACGGTAATTTCCACATAATACCCTTGATGAAACTGGAGGACCCCAAGGATCGGGCTAAACTGCTGCCGGCCATGAAAGAGGTTGATAATCTGGTGCTGAGCTACAAAGGCAGCCTGAGCGGCGAGCATAACGACGGCCTGGTACGCGGTCCGTGGCTGGAGGCGATGTACGGCAAAGAGATGGTGGACATATTCCGTGAGGCCAAGAAAATCATGGATCCGAACGGCATCTTTAATCCGCACAAGAAAGCCAACGCTAACTGGGATTACAGCTTCAGCCACATCCGCCAAAGCTTCTAGACTCTTATTGTAGGAACGGCAAAGCTTTGGCGATTGACGATTTGAGCCAGCGTTTGCGCATTGTCCAGAGTTGGTGCTCGGCCGTCAAGGCGATGCCGAACAGGACCAGGACGTAGATGACGTGCTCGTCAATGCCAGGGGCGTTGACCGGCCACAATAACGCGCTCCACATCAGGATCAGCATTACGATGCCGACCAAGGATGCCGATCGTATCCAGGTGCCCAATAGGAGCCCGGCGCCCACGAACAGCAGGCCCAGCATGAACAGCCAGTCTACCCAGGCGTGCCCTGCTAGATGATGGTAGAAATTAGCGAAGGGACCCGAAGTGGCATTGGCTAAAAAGCCGGTGGTCGGTGATCCGCCGTGGATCCAGGCCTGACTGCAACCTACACCCACGCCTTTACAGGTGGAAAATTCAAAACCGAAGAGCTTGTCAACGAATGCCCACAGAAAGATGTAACCTAAAATCAAACGCAAGAACGCCCAGACGTACATGCTGCCGTCGGTTACGTATTTTTGGACTGCCATAATGTTTCCTTTGTTTAATGCTTATGGCTAAATGGTAGAGCTTTTTACAACTAAATACAAGCGGCAGTGTTTCCGCGCGCAAGGGCATTATTTGGATTTTTGGACGACTTTTACGGTTGCTAGGCGGCGCCGGGCGGCGACAATGCCCAAGCTCACGACTGCCAAGTAGAACAAGCCGCTTTCGCAGACGGACAGGATGTGCGACGGTAGGCTGAGGACCAGCAGCGTGCCGCTGCCAAGGGTGCCGGCCACCAGGGCGTAAGCGCAATTTATAACGCGTTCGGATGGTCTTATGAAGGCGTAGCTAGTCAGCAACAGGCTCGCAACCGCTATAACGACGTGTACTATGATGATCATGCTTAAATTATACCCTATCATCCCCACAGATAAATTATGGCACCAATAATTAGGAACAGAACTATTAGTATGCCGAAAGTAGAGGCGGTAGTCGCAACGCCTGAGGCGGCAGCTACCGATGGCTGGTGGACGCTGAACCGCCATGCTAGGTTAAAGGCTTGGAATTGACGGCCGGTGGGCTGGCCGTCGACGGTTAGCAGATATTGACCATTAGTAGGAAAAGTAAATGCCACCGACGCGTCGTAGATGGTGGGCCGAGAACCATCAGGTGCAAGTAGCGGTGCGTAATAGACTTCTTGCCCTTCCCGACTGATGGTGAGGTTGCATTGGCAATCGGACAAATGGAAGCGTCCACTATCGTCACTTATTATGAAATACAGATGGGCGGGTTGGCCGGGCAGCGGATTATCGTCCGGATCGACGTGCAAAGTCGCAGAAATCTGATTATCGGTGGCCAGTTCGTGGGCTCCCGCTTCATGGTTTAAAGATAACACGGGCATTAACAGGATAAGAACAAGTACAACTTTCTTCATAGGAGGTTGTTTAGCGATAACATTACGGACATCGATAATAAGACCCAGAGCGAGAACATGAACATTCGTTTGGCCCAAAGCTTGTCGTCCTTTATGCCAAAGCCCTTAAGCCCCAAAACGAGCCACCAGAGCCCTAGCGCGCCGATTACGGTCAGGAAAGCGTTGCCGGCGCCGTGGTACAGTCTTAAGGCCGTAACGGCGCCCAAAAACCCCACCAGATAAACGATAGACTGTATTTTGGCCGGCCGCGCTCCCTTTTTGACGGGTAAGACCGGCAGGCCGGCGGCCTGGTATTCGTCGGCGCGGCGGATGGCGATGGCAAAAAAATGCGGCATCTGCCAGAAGACCATTATCAAAAATAGGATTAGAGCGGTGCCGTCCAGCTGATTGCTGAGCGCGCAGTAGCCGATTAACGGTGGCGCGGCGCCTGGTAACGCTCCTACTAGCGTTCCCCATTCGGTACGGCGTTTGGCGACTCCGTAAATAACCACGTAAAAAATAACAGCGGCGGCGTTAAGCCAGACTACCAGCCAGTTGGTGAAGACGATCAGAATTGAAAAACCAACTATGCCTAGTACGGATCCGTAAACGAGGGCGGCGGTGGCCTGGATTTGCCCGGCAACCAGGGCTCTTTTTTTAGTGCGCGACATCCTGGAATCAAGACCGCGGTCAAGGTAGTTGTTAAAGACGCAGGCCGAGGCGATTACCAGCGCCAGGCCGACCATGGTCTCTACGAATAGGGCCCATTTAACCGGCCGATGGCTGGCCAGGAAGAATCCGGCTATCGCCATTAACAAGTTGCCGTAAACGATCCCCGGTTTAGTCAGCCGGTAATAGGCTTTAAATGCCATCGCCCTGGTTGTTTAGATACTGGTACATCTGATGAAGGTTCATGTGGTAGTTAAGGTTATTCATGATCCATAGGCTGCCAAAGACAATAATGAGGACGACGATAATCATCATCCAGAAAACCAACTGCTTCCAGCGTGGTTTGGATTCTTTGCCCAGGTGCAGGAAGTACACCAACTGGACTACGAACTGTAGCAGCGCCAGGCCGATTATGAGGATTACCAGACCGTGCCGGTTGAACCAGTGGTGGGTGATCGCAGAATAGGCTACTAGAGTAACCGCCAACGACGCGCCGAAGCCTATGAAGTAAGGCTTGGCGGACAAGGCTTGCTTATCATGCTGATTGCTCATGGGCTAACCGCTCCGTATAGATAAACGATGGTGAAGATAAAGATCCAGACCACGTCCAGGAAATGCCAGAACAGGCTGAGCATGGTCAGTTTGCGCAAGTTGCCTTCGGTAAGTCCACGGCGCAGGACGCGGGCTACCTGGACGCTCATCCAGGTCAACCCCACGGTTATGTGCAGCCCGTGGGTGCCTACCAAGGTAAAAAAGGCTGACAGGAAGCCACTGCGCCGCCAGCTGTCACCGTCATGTACCAAGCGGCTGAATTCGCTTAATTCAAGCGATAAGAACAGCAGACCTAGAAGAAAGGTTACGCCAAAAAGGAGGACGGTCTGGCGCTTTTGGCCCCCACGGGCCGCCAAAAGCGCCAGACCACAGGTAAAGCTGCTGGTTAGCAGCGCCAGGGTTTCTACTAGCACGTATCGCAGGCTGAATAACTGCGCGCCTGACGGGCCGCCAAAGGTATTGGCGCGCAGTACGGCGAAGGTCGCGAACAAGCTGGCAAATAGTACGCAATCGGTCATCAGATAGACCCAGAAGCCAAAGAGCGTGGTACCGTTCTTGCCGGTTTCTAAACTGGCGGGGTTCATGCGTAATGCCTCCTGCCAGCCTCAATAGCGGTCACCTCGGCCGCGGTTATGGTGCGCAGATGGGGGTCGTCGCTGGAGGTCCGGATCACCACGCAGATAATCGCCCCTGCCAAAGCGGCCACCGTCAACCAGTAGATATGCCATACCAAGCCGAAGCCGACGCTGAACGCAAGGATGGCTATGAATAGCGGCAAGGGCGTGTTCTTGGGCACCCGGATAGCCGTGAACTTAGGTTCTGACAGTCTTTGGCCGGATTCTTTCATGGCCCAAAAGGCGTCGCGCTCACTGACCGCCGGAAGTAGCGCGAAATTATATTCGGGTACCGGCGAGGCCGTGGCCCACTCAAGCGTCCGGGCGTTCCAAGGATCGCCGGTCTTGTCGCGATTGGCCTTGCGGTCCCGGATACTAACGGCCAGCTGTAGTACCTGGAAAGCAACTCCCAGCGCTATAAGCGCCACGCCTACCCCGGCGACCATAAACAACGGTTGCCAGCCAAGGCTGGCGCTATAATGGTCGAGTCGCCGGGTAGCGCCCATCAAACCCAAGACGTAAAGTGGTATGAAGGCCAGGCTGAAACCGACCGCCCAACACCAAAAAGCGTACTTGCCCAGTCTTTCATTCAATCTAAAGCCGAATATCTTAGGAAACCAATAAGTCAGGCCGGCAAAATAACCGAACAGCACGCCGCTAACGATCATGGTGTGGAAGTGGGCCACCAGGAACAGGCTGTTGTGTAGCTGGAAATCGGCCGGCGGCACGGCCATCAGGACGCCTGCCACCCCGCCTATCGTAAACAGGAAGATAAATGCCAGGAACCACAGCATGGGCGTGGCGAATCTAATGCGCCCGCGGAACATCGTAAACAGCCAGTTAAAGATTTTGACTCCCGTGGGCACGGCGATGATCATGGTCATGATGCCAAAGAAGGCGTTCACGTCCGCACCTGCTCCCATGGTGAAGAAGTGGTGTAACCAGACGCTGAACGACAAGATCACGATGCCCCAAATTGCCCAAACCATCGACTTGTAGCCAAACAGTGGTTTGCGGGAGAAAGTCGGTACGACTTCCGAAAAAACGCCAAAAGCCGGTAGGATCAGGATGTAAACCTCCGGATGACCCCAAGCCCAGATCAGATTGACGTACATCATCATGTTACCGCCTGCCCCAGCCGTGAAGAAGTGCATGCCTAGGCTACGGTCCAGGGCCAGCATGGTTAGCGTGGCCGTCAGGATGGGGAAGGCAAAAATCACCAGCGTCATGGCGCCCAGCACGCTCCACGTGAACATCGGCATCTTCATTAGGCTCATGCCGGGTCGGCGTTCGCGCAGGATGGTAACCAGGAAATTAATGCCGGACAGTAAACTGCCAATACCAGCGATTTGGAGACTCCAGATCCAATAGTCTACGCCTACCGTGGGGCTGTATGCCAGTTCCGACAAAGGTGGATAGGCTAACCAGCCGGCCGCCGAAAAATCACCCACCACAAGAGACAAGTTAATCAGCATGCCGCCCGCAAGATACAGCCAGAAGCTGGTGGCATTCAGGAACGGGAAAGAAACGTCTCGGGCACCGATCTGCAGTGGTACCACTAGGTTTATCAGACCGAACATCAACCCCATGGCCACGAAGAAAATCATTATTGTTCCGTGGGCCGAGAAGATCTGTTGGAACTGGTCGGCCGGTAGAATTCCGTGATGCGCGCCCACGGACGTGGCCTGTTGGGCGCGCATCATCAGGGCGTCACTGCCGCCGCGCAATAACATTACCAAGGCTGTCACCAGATACATGACTCCGATCCGTTTAGGGTCGGTGCTGGTAAGCCATTCGCGCCACAGCCACTTCCAACGCTTGAAATAAGTCAAAGCGCCGATTACGGTGATAGCGGCCAATGCCATTATGGCCACCCCTCCCAGCTGCACTTTATCGTGGTGGAAGGCGCTGGCGTCCAGGCGTCCGGCCAAATTAGCGAAGAAGACGCTGCTCACTCTATGGCCTCCTCCATCCCCGGCATCATGTAATGGTCCACCACGTCGCCGTAGAGGTTGCCGTCGGGTGAAGCATAATAAGCGACCTGGTTGTTCTGGCTGGGTTTGGCCAGTTGATTATAAGCTGCCAGGTTCAGGTGGGCTGCCGACGACTTAATGGAACGAACCCAGGTTTGAAATTCATTTTCACTGGTAGCCTGGGCTTGGAAATTCATGCCGGCAAATCCCTTGCCGCTGATATTAGCCGACGAGCCGTAATACGAACCGGTATGGTTGGCCAGCAGATGTAGATTGGTGGACATGCCGGCCATGGCGTAGATCTGTCCGCCCAGTTGCGGTATCCAGAACGAATTCATGGGCGCGTCGGCGGTAACCTGGAAATTGATTGGCGTGTTGACCGGGAACCGCACGTAATTGAC
>CAZWRI010000047.1:0-2374 GCA_964636115.1 uncultured Candidatus Saccharibacteria bacterium
CGACCTGATCGGCCTGGACGTTGACGTACTGGTTTTGGCGGCGCTGGAAGACGCCGTGACGATGGATAACGCGCGGGACGTTAAAGCCAAGATTGTGCTGGAGCTGGCCAACGGCCCGGTTACTTACGACGCTTACGAACAGCTCAGCAAAGATAAAACACTGGTGCCGGATATCTTAGCCAACTCCGGCGGCGTAATTGTCAGCTATCTGGAGTGGAAACAGAATAAAGCCGGCGAACAGTGGCCGGAAGACAAGGTTAACGGCGAGCTGGAAAACTACCTGGTCAAAGCCACCGACCAGATCTGGCAGCTATCAAAAGATAAAAAACTTACCCTGACCGAAGCCGCCTTTGCCGCCGCGATTAAGCGGCTAGTTTCTTGAGCTGCTGGTAGCGCAGAGCTGGAGCCACAGAATATAGCGAGCCCAGGGCAAAAGACACCAGGCCGCCAATAAAGGGGATGACGCCCGTCAAGGCGATTAGGAACATAACTCCAATAATGCCCCATATCGAGCCGGTATTAAGAGCCGCTAGCTTGGAGCTTTTGTCCATGGCCGCGAACACGCTGGTGCCTTTTTTGCTTTCCAGCATCACGTAAGGCGTTAAGAAGTAGCGCCTAAGGAAAATCAACCCCGGAATTACCAGTAGGCAAAGGCCCACCATTATCGTGATCACAAGGACCACGTAAGTCCGCAGCATGTCCCACCAGCGGTCCTTTGCCAGGTTCCACAGGATCTGAAAATCCAGCGGCTTGTGTTCCACGGCGTCCAGTTGGGCCGCCTGGCTCATGATCTGCGCTACGGTACCCACGGCCAACACGAACAGCAGCCATAGTATAGAGAAACCTATGAAGGCCGCGATGCCGTAAGCGCCGGACGGGGCAAAAGCCCAACCTGACGAAAAGCTGTCAAAGTGGTCAACCCAGTGATGGCCGCTGGGCGGTGGCGGAGACCACAACCAGCTGTGCAGGTCAAAAATCAGCAGGACCGCGTACAGCGGGCCAAAAATCCAGATGTTATTAAGCACCAGTTCTTTGCTGGGTCGCCACAGCTCAAACGCCCCAGGGAGATTAAGTGGCGAACCGCGTCGTGCACGACTTCTGTTTCTAGCCATATGGTTTAGATGAATTATACACCTGGCGCGTGGTCAGGCCATCGATTTCATCTAATTATTGTCTTCGAACAGGATGGTACCATCGGCCGGCTCGCGGTTTTCAAAAAAGCACAGGTATATGGAGTTGGATTCGCCGTTGACTCCAGGGTCGGGCCACAATAACATCGGCGCGTCGCTCTCCTGGTCGCTAAGGGCTACGGCGCCGATGGAAGCGGCCGTAGTATCGTCCAGGTTCAGGGTGTCGCAGGCAGCGTCGTTTTCAATCAGGTCGCGTCCCGAGTCCACGTGCGAATCAAGCCTGGACGGCAGGTAGTTAATAGTAGGCGCCTTGGGGTCGGTAGCACCATGACGGTTGTGGTGGGTTATCAAAGGCAGCGAGCTTTTGAGTTGATCGTAAAGCTCGGGATCGTTGCTACGCGTAACTACAGGGATAAATTTGGCTTCGCCCTGATGTATCCTCATGGCTCCGTCGCTGATCAGCTCGGAAGTATCGACTGGATCTACGGGTTGGACTTCTTGGGCTGGCTTTTCACCACAGCCGACCGCCAATGCAGCGGCCGAGGCTAGGGCTGCCCCACTGGCTAATAGGTTGAGTTTACGCATAGTGCTTCCTTTCTTTCTAGAATTGACCTGATGCTTACCTTTTCGTCCTTTTGCCTGCCGGCCGAAGCCTTGGCGTAGGCGGGGACTCATCAGCATGAACTAACATTCATGGAAGGTACGACGGCGGAGAGCGCCCGGGTGCGGTACGCACACCGGGGCTCTCAACGCCGGCCTCGACGGGGTTATCCCGGAGGGCTTTTGTCCGTTTGGCCGATGGACTTCGATGGTTCTGGGGGCTACTTCTTGCTCGAAGACGACTGCGCCGGCAGGGGGACCGAGACGTTCTCGGTACCGCCGATGTTGAAGACGCAGGTCGTCTTGGAGTCCTTGCACTGGCTGATCGTGTCCTGCAGCCCCAGCCAGTAGGAGGCCTGGTTGCCGTACAGGTCCTCAGCCTTCTTCAGGCGCTGCTTGTTCAGCGACACGTTCTGGACCTGCTCGCCCAGCTTGGCGTTGACCGGCAGGACCGCGTCGATGATGATGCGGACGTCGGTGCAGTTGAACGCGCTGGTACCCGGCTTGTTGGGGTTGGTCCATTGCGAGCTGCCGGACCCGCAGAACAGCTTGTCCTTGTACCCGACTTCCTGCTGGACCTTGTCGGCGAAGACGCCGGAGGCCTGCTGGCCGATCGCCGCGTACGTGCTCTCGTTGGGCTGCGA
>CAZWRI010000048.1:0-2350 GCA_964636115.1 uncultured Candidatus Saccharibacteria bacterium
ACGTTAAGAGCAAAAAGGACATCGCCCAGGCCTTTGCGGGTTTAAGTATCAAGAACAGCGAAGGTTTGTTGATGTTCACGCTGGACACGGTCGACCATATAGGGCCGATAGCTCTTAAGAAAAATAAGGAATCAAAAGTCACCATTGAGTTTGACAACGTATTTTCCAACGGCTCGTATTATTTAACGCTGGCACTAGGCGACGACAGCAATCTGACCGGCAGCAGGCAATTGCTCAAAAAGCGGAATATCAGCAACTTCACGGTTTTTGGGATGCGTAAGAATACTGGCAGTTTGGTGAACCCGCACTTTAAAATCGAGCAAACCTAAGTGAGGCGCTCTGCTTGCTGTCCTCAAGGTCGCGTTTAAGGTCAAGTGACAACGATGGACAAGAATAATTATTTTATAAAAAAGGGCTATCAAAGCCAGGCGCAAAACCGTACGCTGTCGATAAAAAAGGGAGACCTGTACTGGACGCCGGAGCGTATAAAAACTAGCGGACATTACCAATACGAGGCCTACGTAATCGCTGGAAAGCTGATAAAGGATCACGGACTGAAGAGTGTAGTGGACATCGGTTGTGGGGTGGCCACCAAGCTGATGAAGGTCATCTGGCCGGTATGCCACGAGGTCACCGGTATTGACCAAAAGGAAGCCGTCGATTACTGCCTTGCCCATTATCCGCGGGGCAAATTCTTGGTAGATAATTTGGAAAAACCGACATTACGGCCGGGCCAATTCGATCTGGTTATCTGCGCCGACGTAATTGAACACCTTACAAATCCAGACAATCTGATCGCGTACATCAAGAGGCTCTCGAACAAAAACAGTTACGTCGTTCTCTCCACGCCCGAAAGGGACGTGCTCAGGGGACAAACAAATACTCGCTCACCTAAGCCCGAGCACGTCAGGGAATGGAATCGGGAAGAGCTCAAGGCCTATCTGGAGTCCCGGGGGTTGAAGGTCATTTCCCAGAGCCTTATACCGGTCGCAAAATCGTCCTGGCTGAACAAGGAGATCCTGGCCACCCGGAAGAACGTCAGAAAAGAAGCGGGGACTTTGAACATCAATCAACTGGTCGTATGCAGGCCCACAGGGTAAGAAGATGTGCGGTATCTTCGGATATATTAATCCGGTCGAGGGCCAGGCAGCGCGGCAAGCGCTAAACACGCTGAAACATCGCGGCCCGGACCAGTGGGGAGAATGGCATGACGATAGCGTCTATCTGGGCCATAGGCGGCTTAGCATTATGGACTTGTCCGAACATGGCCGCCAGCCGATGGCTGGCGGCCATGTCGCAATCACCGTGAACGGCGAAATCTACAACTTTGCCGAATTAAAAAAACAGCTTAGCGCGAAATTTGACTTTAAGAGCCATTCCGACTCGGAAGTCCTCATTTACGGTTACTTGGAATGGGGCATCGACATGCTGCTGACAAAATTGGAGGGGATGTACGCGTTCAGTCTTTACGACAGCCAGAAGAAACGGTTGTTCCTAGTCAGGGACAGAGTGGGAGTCAAGCCCCTGTATTATTCCATGATCGGCGGTGGAATAGCCTGGGCATCAGAGCTAAAGGCCTTGACGACTTTTCATGATCCCCGTTCGCTAGAGGTTGACCTTACGGCCATTTACGACTATCTGAGCTATCTCTACGTCCCAGCGCCTAAAACGATGTATAAAAATATCTTCAAACTGGAGCCAGCCCACTATTTGGAGCTGGACGTCCGGTCGGGGGCAATCAGCAAAAGGCGGTATTGGCAGCTAGAGCTGAAAGAGACCAAAATATCTTTGGACGATGCCGCGGGTAGGGTCAGGGAACTGGTAGGCCAGGCCGTCAAAGAACAACTGATGAGCGACGTGCCCGTAGGTTTTTTCTTGAGTGGTGGCATGGACTCCAGCACGGTCGTCGCGGAAGCAGCCAAGCTTAGCACCAAGCTTAACACCTATTCCATTGGCTTCGACGTGAAGGAACACAGCGAAACCCATTTTGCCGAACTTGTAGCCAGCAAGTTCAAGACACGGCACCGGACCAAAGATTTGTCAGTTGATCAGGTCAATAAAGAATTCGACCTGATGAGACGGCTTTACGACGAACCGTTCGCGGATACTTCGGCCTTCCCGGTCCACTTGGTTTCAAAGATGGCCAAGACCAGTTCCACTGTCGTACTGACCGGTGACGGTGGGGACGAGGTGTTCGGCGGCTATAATTGGTACGCTAAATTCAGAACCGACGCCGCGGCTTACACGGACAAAAAACGACCATTCCTGCCGCGCAAGTTGTCTACACTCATTAAGCGCCAGCCGCGTCTGGATCTGGAGCTGGAATTCTACGCCAAACTGATGGGCGGTT
>CAZWRI010000049.1:0-6607 GCA_964636115.1 uncultured Candidatus Saccharibacteria bacterium
AAGAGGAAGTATTCCAACTATAGGTATAGGGCGAGTTGGTAAGGGTGGCGACCTTGGTGCTGTCTATGTAAACCTCTACCGAACTGACCCGGTCGTTATCGGAAGCGTTAATCGTCACTGGAACCGTGCTGCCGGCACTCAAGACGGTGCCGTCGGCGGGGCTACCCATGGTCACGGTGGGCACGGTGGTATCCACGACTATGCTCTCTCCCGTGGTTGCCGATAAACTGCCCAGAATATCTTGGTTATTAGTGGCGTTGACCAGATAAGTGCCGCTGGTAAAGGTCAATGAGCCCGTGCCGGTGACAGTCTTAGTAGTGAAGTTAATGGTGGCTATTAACTGGTCGCCGGTTACGCCGCCAACTACGCCGCCACCTACGCTAACCTGGCCGCTACCTCCGCTAGAAGGCGCGCTGGTAGTGAAAGCCGTGCCGGTCGTGCTGATACTGACGAATGACACAAGATCGGTTGGGTAGCTAAAATTTGCCTGGACGGCATTGACGCTGGTGCTACCGCTGTTTTCGCGCACCTGCACGCTAAAGCTCTTGCTGCCAGCCAAGGACTGGGTGGACGGCGTAAGGTAGACGCTGGGCGCGGCCGGAGCGGCGTGACTGAAAAGCAAGAAATACCCGGCTATGCCGGCTACCAGAAGAATGAAGACCAATAATAACGGATTGAACTTATTGTCGCGGATCTCGCTGGTTTTTTTGGCCTTTTTGGTGGGCATTCGTTTTACCTCAGACTCTTGCCACTATTTTGGCAAACAGCGCCGAAACTGGCAATAAGCTTATAGCCACGCCGCCGGTCGGGCCGCTGGACGGACCGACAATAGTGCCGGCGCCGCCGTTGTTCGCCGGCGGCGGGTTGACGCCACCACCTGGTAAGTTAGGGAAGTGCCTGGATATGTCGTCCTGGTTGTCACGATGGTTGCGATAGGCGTACAGGGCGACTACCGCGGCGATTACCAGTAAGGCTATGGCCGGTATGGCCAGCATCCAAGCATTGCTACTGGTCTTGATAGTGATGGTGGCCGATTGGTTGGCGCCGCCGCTCTGATAGTCGGTTATGGTAACCGTAGCCTTGGTGGTGTCGCCGGCAAAGATCACGCTGGCAGTCTGCTGGCCGGAGGGCAGATTCTCTATGGTGGTTTGGCCGCTGGCATCGGTAAAGCCCGATTTACCAGCTATGTCTACCTCGGCTCCCTTGACCGGTTTTTGCTTCTGGTTCACGACCCTTACGGTCAGGTTGACGCCTAAGGTCGAAAAGGTATTGTCGCCGCTGCTTACGGCGTGACCGGCGGCGTCCGTGCCCTTGACCTGGAAGTGGTAGATGCCGCCGGGGGCCAGGGTGGCCGAGCTTAAAGTGACTTTATGGCTGGTCACGCGCTTGGCCTGGACTGAGCTAAGTATGTAGTCCTTGGTCAACCCGTAGTCCACTTCACTGGTGGTCGGGGTAGAAGTGGTCCAGGTTATGGTAGCCGTAGCGTAGCTGATATTGCTGACTTTCACGTTAGAGATGGTCGGGGCCTTGGAGGTGCCGCCGCCACTGCTACTACTGCTGCTTCCGCCAGAGCTTGTTTTACTGCCGCCACCGCTGGAAGACGAAGAGCCACCGGACTTTGAGCCGGAGGACGATGACGATGAGGACGAGGAAGAGGAAGAACCGGAAGAGCTGGAGGAAGCCGACTTAAGGCTGTAGTTACCACCGGTGGTGCTGCCCAAAATGTCCTGAGAGGTGGTGGGGCCGGTTGGTTCCACTAAGTGGGAACTTGAAGCAAAAACCACTGGCGCGCTGCCGCTGCTTTTAAGGGCCTTAAAGACGATAGTGCCCACCAGCTTGGTGCCACTGAGTTTACTAAAGGAAGCTTCGCTGATCTTTACCGATCCGGCCGAGTTTGAAGTCGGCACTTGGATCGCGAAGTCGGTGGAGTTAGGCGTGACGCTGACTAAACTCAGGGAAGAGGAGGGGTAGGTCAGATCGGCATCCAATGAGTTGATCTGGGTACTACCGCTGTTTTCGTAAACTGATACCGTAACCGTGGAGCCCTTTTTGACCGTGGCCGAGGCCGGCGTCAGATACATGGTGCCCGAGCCAGCGGCGCCGGCTCGGCCGATCCCAACTATCGCCAATACCGCCACCATGACGGTTACCGCTGTTAACGAGCCTAGTCTGCCGATGCGGTTCATAACTTAATTACTATAATGCCCCACCAAAACGCTTAAGTCAAAGGGATTTTACCCTAGTAATACACAGGTCGGCCGGGCTGGTATAGAATAAAGGGAACAAGCGCTTATGAAGAATGAATTCGCTCCTCCCCAGCTTCCCAAGGACAGCATCCATTTTTCGGTTGCCCGTCTTTTGATCCCCGCGCCGGCCGAGGTCTTCCTATACCTATTAATAAGCCTATTGTCGCTTCTATTCATGAACGTGCGCCAACTGTGGTCGTATTTCACCAACGACGTCCTGGCCTCCAAAGCCGACTTCAACAGCATCGTCAGCGGTACCCCTTGGTTGCAGAAGGTGACCTCGGCGATTTACCAGAGCCGGTTGCTACAGGTACTTTTCTGGTTGTTCATGGGCTGCGCGGTCTACGTGCTGATCTGGTTTCTGGGCAATATATATAATAACGTGCGCAACGATTTCGTGGCCGATAGCTACATTCATCCCAACGACTACGACCGTAAACGCTTTTGGGAATCGGTGGTAGGGCGCAAAGTCTTCTTTGTAATCATCGTGGTCCTCACCCTGGCTTATCTGCTGACGGTGATCAGGATCATGCCGCTCTTAGGTGGTCTTTGCCGCTCGGCGGTCCAAAACTTCAGCTGGAACCCCGGCTTGCCGGAACTGATCGGCTCCTGGGTGGCCATAGCCATCTTCATATATATCTTCGTATTTTTGCTACGCCTGAGCGTTAACGCCTGGAAGCTGATTTTCGTCGAGCTCTAGGCTGGCAAGCGTCTAATGGTCGTAAACCCGGCTACGATCGTTGCCGTAAAGCCCGTTAACCAGCTTGGCGTGCTCCACGATGGCTTGCTCAAAGGTCTTGCCGGCACAGTCCAGCCGGTAGTCGTGAATATTGTCAAACACGTCGTCCTGGCAATGGTCCCAGATGTCGCTGTCGGGAATCTCGTACCTTAAGTAAGTCGGTCCGCTCTCCAGCCAGATTTCCGTCTGGGTGTTCAGT
Organism: uncultured Candidatus Saccharibacteria bacterium; assembly: GCA_964636115.1. Classification (GTDB taxonomy): domain Bacteria; phylum Patescibacteriota; class Saccharimonadia; order Saccharimonadales; family UBA10212; genus CAYUUT01. The sequence continues at coordinate 3,185 of CAZWRI010000049.1, forward strand.
TCGGGGTTGTCGTCAATCCTGTCGTTTGCCGGATTGACTTTCACTACCTCTATCCTAAGTTGGACGGTAAAGCGATTGTCAAAAGGCTCGCTACCGGTGTAAATCGGATGGTGTGTCAGATAGTGCCAGGCAGCGTGGAAGTCTTCCGGTGATCTTTGGTACTCGGCTAAAGCCCGGCTCCAATCATTTAGCTCAATTCTCTCAGGGTCCACCGACCTGTCTCCGCGCAACTCATCAAAATTACCAGGCATCTTTTCTTCAGGTTCGTGGCGGGGCTGACGGGATTTGAACCCGCGACCTTCTCCGTGACAGGGAGACGAGCACTCCGCTGCTCCACAGCCCCACGGCTTATTCCATTTAGAACAGCTGTTATTCTAACAAAAACAGGGGTAATAGCCAACCCGGTGGTGCGGGTGGGGGGAGTCGAACCCCCGTCTTATCCTTGGGAAGGATACATAATGGCCGTTATACAACACCCGCTGGAGCCGCCGAGCGGGATCGAACCGCTGACCTACGCTTTACGAAAGCGCCGCTCTACCAACTGAGCTACGGCGGCAAACCGCGTGAATATGAGTATAATATACACTGTAATCTGTAAGCTCAAACCATAACTATTTCCATGGAACCCTCTAAAAAATATCTGCACGACCGGCTGGTGCTGCTACTAATCAGCTTCACTACGGCTTTGGTGGTAATCGGCGTAGGAGCGGTATTGCTGCGCTTTGACGTCACCAAAAACCCCACCACCATCGTGGCTTACCGGCCCAGCGTCTCCGGCTCCAGCGTAATTGCCGGTAAGCCCATAGACATCTATTCCATGGCCGTTTTCATGGTGGTTACGGCCGTGGGAGCGATTGTCCTGAGCGAGCGCATCTATGCCGTGCGCCGTTCGGTATCAATGTTCATCCTGGGCTCCAACCTATTGCTGCTGATCCTGGCGATCCGCGTCGCCTGGAGTATTATTTCGATACAATAAAATTATGCGATCCATAGAGATACCCCAGCCAGACGAACGCGACTGGCGTTATAGGGCTTTCGAAGTGTTGCCCGGCGCCTTGACCTGGGTGATCCTGGCGTTGCCGGTGGTTTTGTCGCTGATCAGCATCGGCCTGGCGGCATACTTCATAATCACTTACTTGCTTTTGTGGTTCGTGCGGGCCATCGGCATCAACCTGCGTAGTCTGCAGGGCTGGCGCCTGGTCAACGAACACAAGAATGCCCGCTGGCGCCAGCTCAACAAAGACCTGGAAGGTCTTAAGGCCAGTAGCGGCACGCCCAAATGGCACCACAAGAACGTCAAGCGCGTAGCCCAGTACATCCCGGAGAACCAGCGCGTCAAGCCGTCGGAAGTCCTACATGCAGTGTTCATCGCCTTTTATAACGAGTCACGCGACGTCGTGGAGCCTACCGTCCAGGCGGTGCTGGCCAGCGATTACGACCCCAAAAAACTCATTCTGATACTGGCTTTTGAGGAGCGGGGCGGCCCGGAAGTAGAAGCCATGGCCGGCGATCTGGTCAAAAAATACGGTCAGCGTTTCTACCACGCCGTGGCCTATAAACATCCTGCCGACCTTAAGGGCGAGGTCATAGGCAAGGGCGGTAACATCACTTTTGCCGGCCGGGAGTTTGAAAAATACGTCCGGCAAAACAAGCTGAACCCAGCGCGGATCATGGTCACCACCTTGGACTCCGACAACCGGCCGGACAAACAGTATTTCGCGGCCCTGACTTATACTTATTGTTCCACCGAAGACCCACTGCACTCCAGCTACCAGCCAATAACCATGTACACCAATAACATCTGGGACGCGCCGGCGCCCATGCGCGTCATCGCCACCGGCAATTCTTTCTGGAACATCGTGCTTAGCTTGCGGCCGCACATGTTGCGTAACTTTTCGGCCCACGCCCAGCCGCTGTCCGGTCTGCTAGAAACCGACTTCTGGTCGGTGCGCACCATCGTGGAAGACGGCCACCAATATTGGCGCAGCTATTTCCGCTTTGACGGTGAATACGAAGTTTATCCGATTTTCGTGCCGATCTACCAGGACGCCGTTTTAACTGACAGCTACCGCCGCACGCTCAAAATGCAGTTCATCCAGGTACGCCGCTGGGCCTGGGGTGCCAGCGACATCGCTTACGTTGCCAACCAGGCTTTCCTCAAACCCAACCGCATCCCCCGGCATAAGCTTTGGGCCAAGTGGCTGCGGCTGCTAGAAGGCCACATCAGCTGGTCCACGGCGCCGCTTATATTATTACTCGCGGCGCTGGTCCCGTTCTTCCTGTACCCTAACAGCTATGCCGGCAACGAACTGCCGCAGGTCGCCCAAACCTTGCAGCGGGTAGCCACCGTAGGTATTTTAGTCACGCTTTACCTCAGTTTGCGGGTGTTGCCGCCCAAACCGGCCCGCTACCGTCGTCACCGCACGCTCTGGATGATGGTCCAATGGGTATACCTGCCTATAACCTCTATCGTTTACAGCTCTTTTGCCGCCATTTATTCCCAGACACGGCTGATGTTCGGTTGGTATCTGGGCTTCATCGTTACCGAAAAAGCCGTCAAAAAATAACCCCGGGCCTACACACCACGCCAGCCTGCTTTCGGCATAGCCGAAACACCGCTGGCGCTCTCGGCAAACTGCGGCGTTGCCGGCTCCGGCACTCTTTCACCGTATTTCATATACGGCTCAATCCGTTCCTCGCCGGCGCCTGGCATTTTACTCGAGTGCGTAGGTCAGGAGCTATTTTTGATGCGCTATCTCAGCCTAAAACCTCAAACGCTTGAGATTTTGGGTTGAGTGCCCAACCCCGATTCCTCGGAGTTGGGCTACCCACCTACCACAGTAGAAGGTTCAGAATCCCGGCCAACGGCCGGAGCCGCGAAACGGAATACCGCCATGGTTCGAAAATCCCGAGCCACGGCCCGGCCGCCGCCTTTCGCGCAGGCCGATTACCGCCGCCAAGCCCCAGCACGCCCAGAGGATGAGTGTTGCCGAAAGCTCGGTCAGGGGAAAGATCTGGATAATTCCCCAAGCGACTTTCCCCGCGTTGGTCGGGTTGTCCTGGGCGCCGTTGATGACGTCAGTGATGCCGTTCAGGAGCAAGACGAACACCGACACGTAGACGGCCAGTGCAATGCCGCCCAAAAAGAACACTGCTGCCATGACGTACTTCATGACGACTCCTTCCGGTTTGCGGTAGGTAGGCAAATTGTGTGGTGCTAGTAGAGCCGAAGCTCAATAACTTCTATATTTTACCATAACTATTCATAAATATCAATCCTGCAAACTGGGGTGGTCGGCGGTGTAGCGCAACCAGGCGGCCTCGTCCAAGCGGGCTAGCACCCGGGAAGCCACTAGGGATATCTGTCGGGGTTTGAGCAGGGGTTGCTCCGTCTCCGCTAAAAGCTCTTGCACTATGGTGTTC
>CAZWRI010000050.1:0-1677 GCA_964636115.1 uncultured Candidatus Saccharibacteria bacterium
CTACGTCTTATCCAGCGGTTACTACGATGCCTACTATAAAAAAGCCCAGACCGTAAGGACTAAGATAATCGGCGAGTTTAGCCGGGCCTTTGAAAAGTTCGATCTGTTGGTTGGACCCACCGCGCCAATGACGGCCTTCAAGATCGGCGAAAAGACCGGCGATCCGCTGCAGATGTACCTGACCGATATCATGACCGTGGCCGCCAACATGTCCGGCAACCCGGCAATCAGCGTACCTGCGGGCCTGGCCGCCGGGTTGCCGGTAGGACTACAGCTAATCGGACCGATGCGGGGCGACCGTCAGTTATTGTCCGCGGCCAAAGCCTTCGAAGGGGTAGCCGCATGATCACCTTCCTGGTCGTCATAATAATTTTTGGCATTGTGGTCCTGGCGTTGATCGGTCGCTTTGGCCGCCGGGTTGCCCATCGGCACCTAAACCAGGAATATTTTCAGCAGAAATGGCTGGAGCTTCTGGCGCGGGTCAAGACACCCGACGGCATGATCCTGGCCGTGATTGACGCCGACAAACTGCTGGACGAAGCTTTGCGCAAGCGCGGCTTTTCGGGCAAGACCATGGGCGAACGACTAGTAGCCGCCCAGCGCTCCATAAGCGACAATGACGCTGTATGGTACGCCCATAAGTTGCGCAATCGTCTAGTGCACGAACCGGACGTCAAGCTTAAAAAGAGCGAGGCCCAAAATGCCCTTGGCGGTTTCAAAAAAGGTCTCCACGATCTGGGGGCGCTATGAAATATCTGCCCACCATCGGTATAGAATGTCACGTGCAGCTTAAGACTAAGACCAAGTTGTTTTCGGCGGTCGACAACGACGCGCGTCAAGCTGAGCCCAATACGCTGATCAGTCACGTGGACGTTGGTTTACCTGGTGCTTTGCCTGTTCTGAACCGGTCGGCAATCGAGCTATCGACGCGCGCCGCCCTGGCCCTGAATACCAAGCCGCAAAACAGCAGTTTTTTTGAGCGGAAGCACTATTTTTATCCTGATTTGCCAAAGGGCTACCAGATTACGCAGTACCAGTCGTCGATCATCAAAGGCGGCTACGTCAATTTTTTGGTTAACGGGCAGACCAAACGGGTTGAAATCGAGCGCGCCAACCTGGAAGAGGACGCCGGAAAGAACACCCATCCGGCCGGCGCGGACTACAGCTTAGTTGATCTTAATCGCGCCGGCACGCCGCTTCTAGAAATCGTCAGCCAACCGGTAATCCATAGCGCCACCGAAGCCAAGGCCTTTGCCCGTGAGCTATGGCTGACCATGAAATACGCTGGCGTGACCGAGGGCGATCTTTACCACGGCCACGTCCGTTTTGACGTCAACGTCAGCCTGAGCGCGGATGACAAGCTGGGCACCCGGGCAGAAATCAAAAACCTCAATAGCTTCCGCAGCGTGGAAGCGGCCATCGATTATGAAATCAAGCGCCAGACAAAATTACTAGATAGCGGTGGGAAAGTTGTGCAGGAAACCCGCGGCTGGGACGAAGATAAGCAAGTGACGACCAGTCAACGCAGCAAAGAAGAAGCCGAAGATTACCGCTACATGCCCGAACCCGACATCCCGCCAACCGAACTATCTGACGAATTCATTGAGAAAATCAAAAAAGAAATGCCCGTGATGCCCGCCGGGTGGAGAGAGTTTTTAGAAGAGCTTGGCCTCAACA
>CAZWRI010000051.1:0-2590 GCA_964636115.1 uncultured Candidatus Saccharibacteria bacterium
GAATGGCCGTGGATTAGGCCGTTCCTGGAACTTGAGAGCACGGACGAGGAAAAATTACGGGGAATCGCAAAAAAGCTCGGTTTGGACTGGGCAAAAGCGGTCCATGGCAGCGTTGAGATTGCTTATCTGGCGGAATACGACGTTACTGAAGCCGAAGTCGATTCCTGGCCGGAAATTAAGTTCGTTCCAGTGCCGGATTGGCTAGAAAAAAGCCGTAAGGTATAATTACCCCTGTTTCGACTCCGATGACGGGGTGTGGCGCAGTTGGCTAGCGCGCCGCGTTTGGGACGCGGAGGCCGGAGGTTCAAGTCCTCTCACCCCGACCAGGAAAAATACTTAACTTGTTAAGTATTTTTCCTGGACTTGGCCTGGCAGTAAAGCACAGTCGTAAAAATACTGTTGACGACCTTGAACGTCACCAGGCTGGTAACGGCCAGTTCCAGGCTGACCAACCAGCCGATATCGCTGGCCGCGTGGCTTTTGAACCATTGATGCTGGGCTAGCTTTGGAGCGATGACTATCACGAAGACAATCAGGTACATGCCTACTTTAAGAACCAGGCCTTCCTTCCATTTCTTACCTAGCGTGTCTATCGAATCCCGGATCGTGTCGCCAAACCCCTTGTCATTGTTAAGGATCGAGGGGGCGACCTGCGCCATGTGCAGGGTCAGCGAGCTACCGAGCACACCGATCGGGCTTTTTAACAACCTATCCTTTTGGACGTATATGCCCACGGGGAAGAAAAAGACCGAAGCCAGCGAAAACCCAGTGACCCGTAGGAATTTCTTGCCGACCATTACCATACCGTGTAAAAAGCCAGTGTTTTGGTCTTCGAGCAAAGACAGGACGCTGGCCGAAACCGCGCAGGTGAAGTAGGCGGTGACCAGGGCGGTGTAGAACGCCGCAAACCCCACGATACCCAGTATCGCCTGCACTTTGTGGGGCGTGACGTAGTCGGCGGCGTGAAAGACGCGACTGTACCAGTTAGGCAGCACGGTGGCATTTATGAAAGAATGGGTCAAAGATATGAAGGCCAACGCCGCGTATGGATAAACGAATATCTGAGGATGAAGGTGGGCGGCTCTAAAACTGTCCTTTATGACGACTAAGGCGCCGCGCAGGGCTCCAGGGTTTTGGTTGCTTTTGGCGGCGGGCATGCCTGCTTTATAACAGCTTGGGCACGCCTGGGCAATCTTTCTGCTATAATTACCTCTGTTATTTCGGAGTGTGGCGCAGTTGGTAGCGCGCAGCGTTCGGGACGCTGAGGTCGGCGGTTCAAGTCCGCCCACTCCGACCAAGTGTCATTCGCTCCCCGCCGTCCGTGACGTGCTGCTCTTCCTAGCGGAAAATGGAGTACAATTATTCATAATGCTTGCGGTTATCAGTTGTTTGGCTGGCGTGGTCGTATTGCTGGGGGTGGGCGAGTTTTTGTGGAAATCAAAAATCATCAGCACCGAGTTGATGCGCAAATTTGTCCATCTTAGCGTGGCGACCTTCGTGGCCTTTTGGCCATGGTTACTAAGCTGGCGGACGATCGAGATAATTAGTGCGTGCATGATTGTGGTGGTACTGAGCAACCGCTTTGTCGGATTTTTCCACTATTCCACAAAGCGCAAATCCAACGATTACGGTGATCTGTTCCTGGCCTTGGCGTTTTTGGCTTGCGCCGAACTGACCAGCGTCAAAATCTTTTTTGCCGTGGCTATCCTGCAAGTCGCGTTGTCCGACAGCTTAGCCGCGCTCATTGGCCAGAATTACGGTAAACGCTGGCGCTACAAGGCGTTCGGTCAGCCTAAGACGGTCGTGGGATCCATGGTCTTTTGGCTGACTTCTTTGTGCGTGTTGGCCGTAACCGTCTTGTTTGGCGGCCATAATCTGGTCAGTTACGAGGACTACGCCCTGCTGTTGGTAGCCTTGCCGCCGATATTGACCGCCGTGGAAAACGTTTCTAATTTTGGTGTCGATAATTTATCGGTGCCACTGGTAACGCTGCTGGCTCTACAGCTTGTCCAGATTCACTAAGAGGCGCCAATCAGGATGCCGGCGGCAAAGACCAGCCCGCCGCCGATGACAACCTGTAGGATAGATATCCAAAAACGCATGCTGAAAAAATGGTAGCGGATGTAGGCGATACTTATCAGTTCGACTCCCACTACCGCAAAAGCGACCGTAAGCGCGGTGTGGAAGTTGGAGATTAAGAACGGGATGGTATGAAAAATGCCGCCCAAAAGCGTCATCGCGCCGATGATGACGCCACGGCGGAAAGGCCGGCCGCGCCCGGTCAGCTCGCCGGTATCGCTCAGCGCCTCGGCGAAAGCCATGCTTATGCCGGCGCCCACGGCCGCGGACAGGCCGATCAGAAAAGCGATGTGCGGCTTTCGCGTGGCGAAAGCCGCCGCGAAGATCGGCGCCAAAGTAGACACCGACCCGTCCATCAGCCCAGCTAGGCCAGGCTGGACTGTCTGCAGCACAAAGCGGTTGTATTCTTCCTGGGTGCGCGGTCGCTTACCGCCTAGTGCCACTGGCTTATTAAATTCTTTAGTATCTTTAGTCATATATAATCCTGGGGCTAATGATGGGGATCGAACCC
>CAZWRI010000052.1:0-6073 GCA_964636115.1 uncultured Candidatus Saccharibacteria bacterium
TGAAAAAGCTGCTTTTGAAGGCTTTGCGGCTATGCCAGAAATCGCCCGATTTATACCTGATGTGCACGGACATGCCACGGGCGGCAAAGCCCTTGTAGCGCAATTTGAGTCCGGTGCTTTCGCACAGGTGCGCCAGCCGCCCGCGGACTTTTTCTTCGGGCGCCTGGTAATCGTCCATAACGAACTGACGCCCGATGGTTTTGGTACCCCATTCGTGATCGTCTACCTCCCAGCCACGCAGCCGCTGGTGCCAGTCGTCGCCACAAACGCTTTTGAATACCCGATGGCGCAGCAAGTCCGGTGGAGCGTCTAAAAACTGCAGTGGCGCGTAGATGCCGGCTGCGTTCAGCCGCGCGGCGTTACGCTCGGCGATGCCCGTCAGGTCGGTCAGCTCCATGCTGGCCAGCGTGGCCCGTAAGTTGGCATGGTCAATAATGTCCAGGCCGTCGGGCTTGTGCAGCCCGGCTGCCGTTTTGGCCAAAAAGCGATTGGGCGCAATGCCCACGTTGCACTTCATCCAGCTACCCACTTCGTCTTTGAGCCGGGCTTTAATCTCATAACCAATCACTTCCAGCGAACGCTTATCCGCCCCTGGCGTGCCGGTAAAATCTATAATGCCCTCGTCAATGCTCTTCATGGTGATTTTGGGCGAATAACTCCTCATAATGCCCACCAGTTTTTCATAAGCGTAGTGATACTTGGGCGGGTCGGTTTCTAGCGTAATCAACCCCGGCGCCAGGATCTTGGCATCGCCCAGGCGCATGCCTACTTTAACGCCGTAGCTCTTGGCCTCGTAGCTGGCGGCGATCACGCAGGCGTTCTTGGTCAGCCGGTTGGTGACCGCCAAGGGACGGCCGCGCAGCAGCGGCCGGGCCTGTTGCTCCACAGTGGCAAAACAGCTGTTCAGGTCAATGTGGAGAATTTGCGGCTCGGCCGCATTAAGCCGCGACTGGATGCGCGGCGAGCTGTCCGTCTGCCACATAAACCAGTTTCCAGTCCAGGTGTTCGGCGTCAAATTCCAGGCGGTAATCGGCGTTGCCATCGGTCATGTCAAAAACATGCACCAAGCGCTGGCCTTTGTGCGTGGGGTGCACCATACCGGTCTCCGTAAAGTCCACCCGACGGCCTTCGTACTCCATGCGCTTAGGAAAGCACTTCAGGCGCTGCCCGGCGTTTTTAAAGTAAAAGGCGACCACGTTCACGGCTTTGTTGATCTCGACTACGTTTTGCATTGTTTTTCCTCCGGTTATAAGGGGTTATTAAAAGAGAGCCTTCATCTGTTTTGGGATGCGGCGAACGGCTTTTGGGGTTTAAGAGCTTCTTTGGGTTAAGGATAAATTACCGTTCCAGAAATTTGTCCCGTTTACCAATGAAACTGTGAATTGAGGTGGGATCGGCAGTGACCGGAGTTTACCGCCCAGAGTAGTGTAGTAGTCTGTAAGGAGGAACCCGGTTGGGAGCCCTCACATGGCTGATTCAATTTTAGAATAAGCTAGTTGCGACGCGCAATATTGATTTATTAGGCTTAGTATTTCGCTATTAAAAAGCCCCTGGCGGGCACCCCGGTTGGGGTGCCCGCACAGGAGCCCGCTTCAGACCGTCGCCGGCGGCGCGTCGATGGTGTCGACGAACCGCAGGCTGCGAATCGCGTCCTTGGGCACCACCGCCATGCAGGTGTTGCCCGGAAACTGCGGCACCTCGATCAACCGACGGAATGCCTCCGCCAGGTCGGGATCGAGCTCGGTCCGCAGGTGCAAGCCGCCGTCGACGTCGAAGAACAGCAGGAACTCGTCGGCAAAGGGCGACAAGCCCTTGAGACGCTTGTACTCGTGGAGCAGCTCCCCAGAGTTCGTCGCGGCCGCGACGCTGGTATTGACCGCGTCGAGCAGCTGCCCCCAGAGGGCCAGGTCGCCGGCGTCGAGCAGATCGAGCGCCTCCCTGATCTCCAGGGAGTTGAAGTCCTCGATGTCGTACTCCGTACGCGGGATCATGAGCTTGCTGGCCGCGGCCAGCTGCTCCATGAGCTGCAGAGCTCCCACCATCGTCGCCGAGCCCGTCTTTTGCCGGGCCTCCAGGTAGTCGGCCAGCTCCCTGGCCACCCCTTGATCGAACGGCTGGGGCAGACCACGGATGATGTACACCAACGGGTGTTCGGATACCATCGGTTCCTTTCCGGCACTCGGAGTGCCTAGGTGCGAATTTGCAAAGCGCCAAAGCGATCTGAAATCTTTTTATATTGTACCATATTATTTTAGAATCAGCAAGCAAAGCTTGACAGACGCCATGCTATGTCCTATAATGTCTTTTAGAAGTCAATCGGGACTTTGGCCGCGGACAAGCATACAGTGACTTACCAGCGGAAAACCGAAACAGCGTTGCCCAAAACTAGGTAGGTAAAATCACTACAAGCACCTCACCGGCAGACTAAGCAATCGCGCACTAAGGCGAAAGTTTAAGAAACCATTAATAGGAGGTGTTTTTTATATGCAATTAGAGAAGCTCAGTAAACGCCGGATACCCCTTGTATCGGCCCTGGCGGCTGGCGGTTTAATGCTAGCCGCCTGTGGCCCCAACTACTCCGGTGACGGCAACGATTTTGTGGTCCAAGGTAAAGTTACCGACCCCGGCGCGCATTCCCTAAAGGCCCGGATATTCGAAGTGGACGACGCCGACGGATCCGCCGACGGCTGGTTCCACGTGGGTACCGTCCACCAACTCCACGACAATTGTAATTGCCACGGCTGGCTTTCCAGCAATAAGCGTTATGGAGAGGTGTTGAACGTCCACGGTGATCAGATTTCCCCGACGGACGTGGCCGTGGGCGCCTGCGTGATATTCACCGGTAAGATCCGCGCCAATCAGGTTGGTAAAAACTATAAGAACCGGCCGGTCTATGAAACCGCTCAGGTGGAACAGTGCCCTCCGGGAGCCTAAAGCATGTTGACCGTAAAGGGTTTTTATAGTATAATATGGCCACTTAATCAAGTGGGTACGCTTCGCTGAAAGTCGAAGTAGTATCTTCTCGTGCGAGCCGACCCCTAGGATCGTTTGGCACGAGTAGGTAAACGCCTGCTCACTAGGTTCTGTTTGGTTAGTGCCTTAACAATCCGACCAAAACAAAAATAAGAAAGGAGTCTCGGTGAAGAAGACTCTGGCGTGGCTTGGATGCTGCCTGGCGGCTCTTGTGGTCGCCTGGCCAGCTTCGGCCGACAACGTCGACAAGGCGGTGGCGGCCCTAAAGCACGCCTCCGTCTACATCGACCCGGACGCCCCGGGCGTCAACGCCGATACCGTCTCGTCGTTGCAGGATCTGCTGATCCAGGGCGATAACGTCGCTCTGGTGATGTTGCCTGCCGGCGACCTCAACGGCACGGACGCGGCCACACTGGCCAGCCGCATCGACGCGGCTACCGGAAACAAACTGATCGTAGGCCTGGTGGCCGGCGATCAGTCGGCCGCCTCTTCGGCCCTGCTGCCCAAGGGCATTGCTAGCGACCTGATGCACAGCGCGGCTAACGTGTCGGCCAATCCGACCGACACGCTCAGCTCGTTCGTGCAGTACGTTCACGAATGGCAGTCCCAACATCCCAAGGCACCGGCCTCCAAGCCGGTCGCCAAATCCACCAGGAAATCCGGTAGCGGATTCCCTTGGTGGATCATCGTGATCGGGGTAGCCGCGGGAGCGGTTGCCGGAATCGCGTTCTTCATCCATAACCGACCCCAAAGGGATCCGGTCTCCGGTGAGGAGTACGTCAGGTTCCGCTCTCCGGTCCGGGACGAGCTGGAACGGATCGCCAATCTGCGGCCGTCCATCCAGGATCAGGACCTCCGAGTCCTGTTGACGCAGATCTGCACTGACGTCGAGGCCTATTTCCGGAAGTTCAGTTCCAACCAGGCCGCCGATGCCAGTACCTTCGCGCACCATCTGGAGACCGTCCGTAAGGTCCTCCAGAAGTACGTCGAGGTCCAGAACGATCCGCCCCGCTACTACGACAAGCCCAAGGAGGAGCTCCTGAGGAGCGGCTACCAGGCTGTCGACGGGTTCGAGAAGTTCGTGCTCGACAGCATCCAGCGCGGTTCCCGCGCCGAGCTGACCGAGTTCCACGTCAACACCGACATCCTCTCCGCCCAGCGCTACAGCTAGCCGCAAGGCTAGCTGTAGCGCCCGAGCACAGAAAGGAAACGATGAGTTCCGAGAACCCGGTTTCAACGGCGGCTCAGACCGCCGTGACGACCCCGCTTCCTTCTACCGGTACGGCCATAGTGCCGATCACCAGTAGGGAGCTGGAGCTGTTCAACCAGACGGCCGCCGATCCGGCGGCCGTCAAGCAGTCACTGATGATGCGCGACGCGCTGACTCCCCAGCAGCAAGCCGCTGCCAAGGACGAGGCCGCCAAGGCGTACGCGGCGATGAAGGACAACCCCCAGGTCATCGTGAGCTACGGCTCGCAGGTGACCAGCGAGGTGGACGACGTCGGCAAGCAGATGCTCAGGCAACTGGGCGGCGAGCGGCTCGACGTGGTCAAGCAGATGCTCAAGGACCTGAACGACGGCATGCGGCGCATCGAGCGCGGCTATGACGTCAAGAACAGCCAGGAAGCCCGCGAGAAGTACGAGGCGGCTTCCGGCAAGGTCTCGCGCTGGCTGCACCTGGGCAAGGATTTCCTCAGCATGATGATCGAGGACTTCCAGAAGTTCGACACCCAGCTCGACAACGCGGTGAAGAAACTCGATGCCGAGCAGCAGGAACAGCAGCGCAACCTGGGCTTCCAGAACGAGCTCTACAAGGCGGACCAGGCGGCGATCGACAAGATCATCTTCACGATCGCCGTCATGGAGTACGTCGCCGAATTCGCCGCCAACGAGGCGGCGTCGATCGTGGTGGACCAGAACCAGGCCGACTGGCAGCACAAGCGCGAAGAGCGCGACGGCATTGCCCAGATCGCGCAGAACCTGCAGGTCAGGATCGGTGACTTCAAGGGGATCTACCTCCTGTCGGTCGCCACCGCCCCGCAGGTGCGGATGACGAGCAACCAAATCCTGGGCGTCATCAGCAAGCTGGAGACGGTCAAGACCCAGACCATTGGCGCCATGCGGCGCATCCTGGCCCAGTACATCATGCTGATCCAGAGCCAGGGCGCCATGGCCCTCGCCGATTTCGTCAGCGAGACGAACAAGGCGTGGACCGAGACCTACTTCCAGAACGCTCCGGAGCTGATCGCCCAGATAGCCGCCGGCGTCGAGAAGCCGGTCATCGGTCCGGACACCATCGCGATCATGGCCAAGTCGCTCGAGGATTCGTCCAACGAGCTGGTCACCGCGATGCAGAAGGGCCAGGAAGACCGTCTGGCCGTCGACAATGCCATCCGTGCCGCTCTGCCGCAGATCAACGCGGCCGGCGCTCGGGTGAGCGACGAGACGATCAAGATGGTCATGGGCTCCGTGGCTCAGGCCGCTCAGAAGCAGCAGGCCGAACTCGCGGCCTGAGCAAGTCACTTCCCCTTCAACCAAGGAGAACAAAGAAGATGAAGCTCAGCAAGAGAGGATCGCGCGTTGTCGCGATCGTGGGGTTCGCGGTGTTCATGGGGCTGTTCGCCGCCGCCTGCGGCGGCAAGAAGGCCACCACCTCGGCGATGTGCGCGTTCGTGATCGGTGACGGTCAGAGCGGTCACAACAGCCGGGTCCACGCCGTCTACTACCCCAACCAGACGATCCACTACAGCACCGACTCCGAGCTGGTGCGCTTCGTGCCCTGCAACTCGCGGAACTACTACATCAACCCCGCGGGACAGAAGAACGCGTCCGGGCACGTGATCGGCGACCGCCACAGCCCGACCATCGCTTTCACCAAGGACGGGACCAAGGTCAAGGTCTGGAGCCACGCGCTCTGGACGCTCAACGAAGACAAGTCGGTCATGGAGAACAAGTTCTGGCCGGTCTGCCTCAAGTACGACTGCGCCAGCACCAACTCCGACACCGGACCCGCCAACTTCGCGACGTCCGGATGGAACGGCATGCTCGGCGAGCTGTGGGGGCCCAGTCAGGACCGCGCCGTCCAGACCGCCATCGAGCA
>CAZWRI010000053.1:0-3804 GCA_964636115.1 uncultured Candidatus Saccharibacteria bacterium
CCGACCCCCCAAACCGCCCACCCGGCGCGCCCCGCGGCCCTGACGCCTTCCGCCAAAAACTATCTGGAGGCCGACTTCAATCAGCCATTGGCCCTACTGCTGGGGAGCGAAGCCCACGGCCTGAGCGAGTTCTGGCTTAAAAACAGCCGGCAGATAATAATCCCCATGAAGGGCCATAACGACTCGCTGAACGTTTCAACGGCCGCGGCAGTCTTGGCCTACGAAGTCCTCCGTCAAAGATCATGAAAAGCAGTGACTGGCTAGCTCAAGCCACCCGGAAGCTGGATAACGCCGAAATCGGTACCGCTCGCCTGGACAGTCTAATTTTACTTGAAGACGAGACCGGCAAAGACCGCGCCTGGCTATTGGCGCATCCGGAACATCAGCTAGCGCCAACCCATCTTAAACGGCTACGTAGGCGTCTGGAGCGACGATCAAAACATACTCCTTTGGCCTACATCCGCGGTTTTAGTGAATTTTACGGTCGGCGGTTCAAAGTCAACCGCCACGTGTTGGAACCGCGGCCGGAGTCAGAAGCCATGATTGACTTGCTTAAGAAATTAAGGCTGCGTGCCAGCCCGTCGATAGCCGATATTGGCACTGGCAGCGGCGCCCTGGGTATTACGGCCGCGCTGGAATTACCGCGCGCTAGCGTAGATCTGTACGATATTTCCAGCAGCGCGCTGGGAGTCGCCAAGCACAACGTGCATCTGCACGAACTGAAACTCCACGCCCGCAAGATGCACCTTTTGCGCCGGCCACTCCGGCCCTACGACGTAATTTTAGCCAACCTGCCCTACGTGCCTAGTAAGTGGAAAATAAACGAAGCGGCCATGGCCGAGCCACGGATTGCCATATTTGGCGGCCAGGACGGGCTTGAACTATACCGTCAGCTCTTCGTGCAACTAGAACGCTTCACCTGGAAGCCCAGATACGTCCTGACCGAATCTTTGCCACCTCAACATTTAAAACTGGCAGCTATAGCCGCCGCTCACGGCTTCAGCTTAAGCCAAACCCAGGATTTCGTGCAGCTGTTCAGGTTAGCCGAGCACGTTGGCCAATAGGCTCAAATCTACTTCGTGGTTCCTAATGGAAGATTTATTGGCTTCAGCCACGTCCTTAACGACCGAAACTGCCCTGTATGCCGTCCTGGCGGTGCCTAGCCGGCGCAGATCGCCGGATTCGTCCCGCACCACGTAACGCGCTTTAAGATATTCCAGCTTTAGGCCGTGGTCGACTTTCAGCCTTTCGGCGATGTCCGTACCTCTGCCACCCGGCCACAATAAAGTAGTGACTCGGTTCCGTAGCACCCTCAAGTCAGTATCCGCGGGCACGCGATCTTTATAAAGGTGTCTCATCAGCTCTTCGGCTATGACGACCCGGTCCGGGTTGGCCACGAAAAAGTCTATAAGCATGCTGGAGGCTTGGCGCTGGACTTCACCGATCGGCTTCCAGGTTCTGTCCAGCGTACCGCCTGGCCGTTTCTTGGCGGTAGGGACCGCTACCTCGACTTCCAGACCGTCGGGGATAAAAGCCGGTGCCGCTTGGTCACCGCTGCCCAAGCCTGGACCGCGGCTGACTACCGGGCCCAGCTCATCTGCCGGCGCTTCCACAAAATACGCCCTGGGCACCGGCCAAGGCTTACTGGCTTCGGCGTAAATCGTGCCCAAATAAGCCAAACGCCGTTTAAGGTAATCGAGCCGCTGGGAATCTGCTTGTCGCGTTTGGGCGCCGACCTCGGCTAATCTGATGGCCGCGTTGGCTTCGATGGTGTCGGCCAATTCCAGATAGCACTCGTGCGCCAAGCGGTCAGCCAGTGCCAGAACGCCATGGGCACTCCGACTTTTAAGCTTGCCTGATTCGATCGCCGCGATTTCATCCGTGACGGCCATGTGCTCCACCGCCAACTCCGGACAGCCGAACTCCGGTCCCACTTCCCGGAGAAATTGCATCTGCATCGCCTGCTCGGCGGCAATCCGGTTACGGGCGTTGCGTACCGACTCCGGATAGCCACTGACACGGTCATAACGGCTATTTTGGTCGGCGATTAAGGCCGCCTCGGCGTTCAGATCAGCGAAGTCCTTAAGGCTATATTCACTCATAAGATGAATATTATACTAGTTTTTCTACAAAATGCAATGGATGCTGGGGGCTAACCAGCTAGAACCCCGCCCGAGAACGCCAGGGTAAGGTTAGGTTGCTGCCACGGCCTTGATCAGAGCTCGGTTAAAGGCCGGCAGGTCGTCCGGATTGCGGCTGGTAATAAGGTTCCCGTCAACCACGCATTCTTGATCCAACCATTCGGCGCCGGCATTGCGCATGTCGTCTTGGATGGTAAAGAAACTGGTCAGTTTCCTGCCGCGCGCTAAGCCAGTGCTGGCTAGCATCCATGGCGCGTGGCAGATTACCGCCGTCGGCTTGCCCTGTTCGTCCATCATCTTGGTAACGAAGTTGCGAGCTTTTTGCTCCATGCGCAGATGGTCGGCGTTAACCGCTCCGCCTGGCAACACCAGCGCGTCGTAGTCGTCCGCGTCGGCTTGCGCCAAGGTCTTGTCAACCTTGACGCTCTTTCCGGCTTCCACGTGTTTAAGACCTTTTATTTCGCCGCTTTTAGGCGCGATGATTTCTACTTGGGCGCCAGCTTTTTTTAGTGCTGTCATCGGCTCAATAAGTTCGGGCTCCTCAAAGTAGTCGGCAGCTACTATAGCCACTTTTTTACCAGATAAATCCGCCATTATCTCCTCCTATAAAGAACAATCATAGGCTCTTAAATCCATGGGCGCAGTGAGAAAAATTACACTGGTAGTTTAAATTTAAATAACACCGCTACCATTTTTGCTATTCTAATACCAGCTCGTTAACAACCAAAGGGAGATATGGCCAATACCGCAGTCATCCACGAAAGTGGCATCACCTTCTGGGGCGACCTGCAGGCACGGGTCAGCTCCTATCTGCAGATGCCGGGTGTCATGGACGACGCCTATCGGCGGCTGCACCGCAAAGCGGCGATCATCGTCGCCAGCATCGCGGCCGCCTACCTGTGCTTGACCCTGCTGCCACACAGTTGGTGGCAGATCCTGCTGTGTGGCACGTGGTTCACGGTCAGCCTAGCGCTGGCCGAGTTCAACATCATGCACGACGGCAACCATCGGGCGTTTAGCCGCAAAAGAAGTAAGTACGTCAACTTTCTGGCCGGCTTCTGGATGGAGATGGCCGGTGGCAGCAGCGCCCTGTGGGACGTCAAGCACAACCAGGCTCACCACACCTACCCGAACGTCGTGGGCCTGGACGACGACATCGACAACCCGCCCTGGTTGCGGCTGGCCTCAAGCCAGCCTTACCAGCCCTGGTACCGGTGGCAAAGATGGTATGCCTGGCCTATCTACGGCTTCACCTTCCTCCGCTACCTGTGGGGCGATTGGCACACGCTGATCCGCGGACGCGTAGGCAGCCACAAGCTGAAGCGCTTCAATCGCTCCAGATTCACCGTCTTCCTGATCGGCAAGTTCGTGGCCTACGGCTGGCTGGTGATACTGCCCTGGGCCCTTAACCGGTCATGGACTGGGCTCTGGGTCGTAATCGGGGGGTTCCTGGGGTTCGGCTATCTTTTCAGCCTGATCCTGACGATTGTCTTCCAAGCGGCGCATTGCACCGACGAGGCGCAGTTCCACACGCTGGAAGACGTGGCGGCCGACGCCAGCGCCGAGTCCAAGGCCGACGCCTGGGCTCGGCGCCAGGTGATGAGCACCACGGACTTCTCCACGGCCCACAACCTGGAGAGTCGGGTGCTGGCGTGGCTGCTTG
>CAZWRI010000054.1:0-16874 GCA_964636115.1 uncultured Candidatus Saccharibacteria bacterium
ATTCTTGGAACAGCACCACGGCCAGTGACGGCAGCCATAGCTTAACCGCCAAGGCTTACGACAACGCGTCGCCGGCTAACGTGGGCACTAGCTCGGCCGCGTCCGTAACGATCGACAACAACCCGCCCACTACCCCGGGCAGCCTCCAGGTTAGCAGTACCGGCATGAACAGTATCAGCTTATCTTGGACTGCCAGTACCGACACCGTGGGAGTTACCGGCTACCGCATCCAGCGCAATGGCACCACCATCACTACGACCAGCGCCAGCGCCCGTTCTTATACCGACAGCGGGCTGACCGCCGGCACCAGCTATAGTTATTCGGTAGCGGCCGTAGACGCCGCCGGTAACGTGTCCAGCGCCGCCACTACCAGCGGCAGCACTACCTCCCCTAAGGTAGGCGACATCAACGGTGACGGCTCGGTAAACAGCCTTGACCTATCGATAATGATCAACGGCTGGGGGACTTCCACGGCCTCCATTGACCTTAACCATAACGGCTCCGTCGACATCTTTGATCTTTCAATCCTACTCACGAATTACGGCACTTAGTACCCTAGCTGGACAACCTCCCATATAATTAGTGGCGGAGGTTTTGAATTAAGTGGCAAAGAAGCTGAATTCACTAGACGACGCCCCTATAGACGTGTTCGAGGCCGTTAAACGGGCTTTTATTAAGCGCGGCTTTATCAGACGGCGTGGTGTCCGGCCTAGCGAGCCGCCAGCTCCAAAACGCAGGCAGCCCAAACCTACCCCACCTTTAAAGGAGGACGAAAAGCCGGAGTCCGAGGAAGCCAAACAAGCGACCCTAAAGCCGGCTGAAGGCATCGCCGTGCTGCCGCCCGAAGAAGATCCGGAGATGCTGGTCAATTTAGCCCAGAATTCACAGGAAACCCTGATCGAGGCATCCACCGTTTTCCCGCTGACCCTGATACCCGACACCATTACCGTAGACCGCGAGAAATTGACCATCGCTAAACGCAGCTTTATCCGCATCGCTAGCGTTAATAGCACGCCCATTACCGACATCCAAAGCGTCGAGGTAGACGTGGGGCCGTTTTTTGGCACGGTTAAGCTGACCTCCAAGTATTTTGTGAACAATCAGCGGGAAGTGCGGTTCCTGTGGCGGGACGACGCCATAAAAATCCACCATCTGCTACAAGGGTTGATCCTGGCCCACCAACGCCAGGTTGACATCAACACTTTGGATAAGGAACAGCTGATCCTTTTGCTCCATGATTTAGGACAAGGAGTTTCGGACTGATGGAAGGCTCATCCAAGCCAGGTATCATGGAGCGCTCGGCCAATTTTTTTGAGAGACTGCATTACGCTATTGGTGCCGTGGCCCTGGGCGGCGCCATAGTAGAGAGCGCCGTAGGCGTAGCACTGGTCAACCCCGAAGCCTTAGCGGTCGTGGGCGTTATTGAGCTGGGTCACGGTTTGATTATCAACGGGATTAAGAACTTTATTAAAAACCGGCGTAAAAAGCCTGGCTTGAACCCTGCCCCAGCTTAAAAAGTGACGTAATCGTGGACCGGGTGGGCTTTTTCCAGCGGCGTTATGTAACTTGATATCGATTGCAGGTTGAAGCTTATATGGCTGGCGCTGAAGGTATTGCCGGAACGGGAGTTAAGTTTGACGATCTCCAGGGTGTTTCCGGCGTTGATAACGCCGGAAACCTGGCCCGGCTTAAGGCTGAACAGCTCGGCTATGACCTGCGGCGGCACGTTGGGGTTGGAGTCAGTGATACTAAAGCCGTAGTCGCCGCCGTTGGCTTTGTCCGGAGAATCGGAGACCGATTTTGCTAGCTTGGCAAAATCGGTCCCGGAAGCCAACTTAATAAGGGCGTTGTGGGCCCGCGACGCCGTAGCCGTGTCCAGTTTGGCCACTACTTTCTCTGACAATATCTGCTGCCTCAGTGCCCGCTGGAAATCGCTGACGGACCAGCCCCAGTAATCATGCAGTACGTCGGCAAAAACCTTGTCACTGCTGCCCAGACGGTTCTGGTCGCGCAACTCGGCCATCCGCTCGTTGACTTCTTTGCCGGAAACGGAGACGTGGTTCTGGTCGGCCAATATCTTAACATAAGCGTTATTGATGGTGTCCTGCAAGGCCTGTTTGCGGAAGGCTATTAGCTGAGCGTGGTCGTCACCACTGAAATCACGGCCCAGCTGGCTTTGGTAATAGTGCACGTAGTGGCGCAGTTCAAACAGATAGTTTTCGTAAGATATGAAGTGGCCGTCAGCCTTGGCAATCGGAAACGGGACCACCTGGGTAACCCTATAAAGGAAGGTATTGTACTGATAAAAGCGGTAAAGGCCCACTGCGCAGTACACCAGGAACCCGATTACGGCGCAGACCGAGATGATGCCGGAAATGACCAGGATGCGGTGTTTGGAGTGCTGCAGCGGGTAGATGTACTTGCGGGCCCCAGAAAGCACTTCTTCACGGTGTTCGGCGATGGTCTCGTTGGTGATCGGCTCGACGTTTTCGGTCAAGGTTGGTACTTCAGGCGGCGCCAGAGGATTAAGGCCGGCCGCTTTTTCGGCCACAACCTCAGGCACCAGTTCCCTGACCTGCTTGGACTTCTTACGCCAGCCCCGGTGTAGTTGGCGCTGCAACTTCTTAGTTTTAGGTTTCCGAATCATGTTTCAATCGTCCGCGCTTCTTCGCCTTCGTTGGCCATAGGCCGCTGAGTGGGGTGAATACCCAGTTCGCGCAGGTGTTGGACCAGCTTTTTCTGGACCCGTCCCGGGCGATGGACGTCGCGGATTACCAAATCTCCCACATACGTTTGTATAATTATTGTACCAAAATTCAGCAGCGTTTCCTGTAGTCCGGATATTTGGTAATTAATCATTTGTATCTGTTCAAGGCCGATATCGACCACGTTTACCTGCAACAGGCTGCGGGTCTGCTGGATGAAGCGCTTGTCGGTCAGAATGTAAACGCTGAAGTGCCAGCGTACCCACGACGGGAACATCACGACAATACCTAGGCCAAACCCGGCCGCCAAGCCACCAAAAAAGAAGCCGTAGGTGGGTTTGACCAAAGCCGGGACCGTACCCAGCAGGATGGCGACCATGGCCAGGATCAGACCCTTACGCATCACTATTGGGTGCTTGTGGAACACGTAGAGCACCTCTTCGTCCTCAAATTGCTCTTTGAAATGTTTGGGCTTTTCTTCGGTAAGGTCCTGTAAATCTTCAGACTCGGGCTCGTCGGCCTTTTTGCTCATGGCTACATTATAGGGGCTCGACCTTTCTTTCTCCAGAGCTACTCACGATCGGACTGGGAAACGCCAGCACACGGAAATTTTTGGAGCCGTTCACGCGCGGGAGGCACTGTTAGCTGAGCCGCTTAAAAAGAATTATAGCGTCTCCACAACAGGCCTCACCGGCTCCACTACGGCTGATTCTCCAAAAATTTGTGCGCCAGCGTTTTTAATGATCGTAGGTGTTAAAATTGGTCTATGCTCCAGTTTTGCAATTTCGTGCTTTAGCAGAATATTGCAAAATTGAAAGGAGCAAGCGAGCCGAGGCTGGAAGTAAGCGCAGATTTATAAGCTTACGAAAGCCGGTGCCTCGGTTGCGACGGGCCCCTGTAGTTCAATGGATAAAATAGCTCCGTCCTAAGGAGAAGCTAGAGGTTCGAATCCTCTCGGGGGCACCAATTGTGACCGTTCTCACAACATGCGACCGAACAAGGCGTAATATATAAATAAAGGAGGAGTTATGAAAGAAATTTTAGTAGTTACGACCACCACCAACGACGTGCCAGGGTACGTGGTGGAAGAAGTTTACGGCGAAGTGTTTGGGCTGATTGTGCGCAGCCGTAATTTATTCAGCAACTTTGGCGCTTCCCTGCGCACCATTTTTGGCGGCGAAGTTGGCGGCTACACCAAGCTGCTGTCAGATACCCGCGAACAGGCCTTGGACCGCTTGCGCGAAGAGGCCGCCGCCAAGGGCGCCAACGCCGTAATCGCCATGCGTTTTGATTCTTCGGACATCGGCGGCATCATGAACGAAGTCGCCGCCTACGGAACGGCCGTCAAAATCCGCCCCAAGAAGTAAGCATCAGCAATTTTCGCCAGACGGCGAATATGGTTTAATGAAGTTACTGGAGCGGTCGAGGCCGCGCAACTAGGCTGGGCCTCCCGCCCGGTTAAAATCGCACCTCGATAACTATTCTTCGATCTTAAGGAGGAAGCAGATGCCTTCGCGCACAACGAGGGCTCTGCTGGCCCTCTTTTTCCTGGGGCTTTTCGTTTTGACGGCTGGTGGCGGCAACGCTACGCCGTCCTACGATCCCCAGGCCAACTGGTCCGGTACCTGCGACAGCAATTACTGGAACGCCGCGGCCGCGGCCAAGGGCTGGACCGGTAGCGGGGCTCACCCTTTGGGAGCTTCTTATCTGGGAGTACCGGCCTGCGGACCTAGGCCCGGCCCCCAGCTGGATGGCGCACCGGACGTGACCAAGCCCTTTGGACGCGTCGTTGAAGTCGAATGGGAATGCCCCGAGCTGGCGTTCCGATTCATGGCCAAGGTCTACGGCGTGGACACCTATTACATCAAGGTCGGCGCCGACCTGGTCAGGGACTACAGCCCCGAAGACGGTGGCGGCCTGGTGGTGGTTAATAACGGCACCCCGGGAGTCGCGCCTCTGCCGGGCGACGTCATCAGCTTTGACGCGCCCGACAACGTTGGGCACGTAGGAGTGATCGTCAGCTCGTTGGTTGACGGTTCCGGTAACGGCAAGGCGCTGATGATGTCCGAGAACTCCGACCCAACGGGTTGGAGCATCTTGACTGTCACTGGCTGGACCGTCCAGAAGTTCGCAGGCGAATTCGTCCCGTACGGCTGGTTGCACGACCCGTCTGGTCGGGGTGGCAGCGGACAGCCGGATCCCGGATCGGATCCGCCGTCGCTGCGGGCTACCGCCCCGACATCGGCGAAGTACCAGTTGCAGATCAAGTACGACAAGACCTGTGGCAGCGTGTGGCCGGGCGCACCCAAGAGCGGTATCCGGGCCGGCATGAACGTGTTCCAGACGGCCAGACCCAAGGCCGCTTGTCGGTTCGTGACCTGGAAGGGCATCAGCGGTTGCAGTGCCAAGCCCGTCTGTAGGATCCCGATGACCCAAAGCCGCTCGGTCACGGCGGTGTTTGCCCGGAAAAAGATCACGAAGAAGAAGTGAGGCGCGTTGTGGGCGGTCGACTTTGACGACCGCCCACTTCCCTTTTATAAGTGCTTAGGAAACCGTTTGTTTTTGATCAGCGGTCTCGTAGCTATGCAGCTCGTCTTTGTTAAACCACAGGTTGATTTCGAATTCGGCCTCTTCCAGATCACCGGAAGCGTGTACCAAGTTTAGGATCGGCCGTTTTTCCTTATTGGCGACGGTGGGAGTATCGTTGGAATAGTCACCGCGGATGGTTCCAGAGTCGGCTTTGGCCGGTACGGTGTGGCCAGCCAATTGGCGCACCCGGGCGACGGCACCGTCACCTTCCAGTACCAAGGCCATGACCGGACCGGAAGTTATAAAATCTACCATCCAGCCCTGGATCATCAGGCCGATTTTATAAGCGTCGTCCGTTCCTAAGTGTTCTTTAGGGTCCATTTTGGCTTCGGCATAGGTCTCCAGGCTCTTATTGCCCATGCCTTTGACCCACTCTGTGCGTTCGGTGGGATAGTGCTTATTGGCCAAATCTTTGCTGGGCGTGACCATTTTAGCCGCCAAAAGTTTAAGGTCGGCTTTTTCAAAGCGGCTGATGATCTCGCCGACCAGCCCGCGCCTTACGGCATCGGGCTTGAGTAAAACTAAGGTTTTTTCCATATATCTAGTATTTTAACAGATTGGAGTCTAAGCACAAGATGAATATTATTTATGTTCAAACGGCCTAAATACCGGGTCGCACAATAAGTCTGCTACAATACGCTTATGTCTTACGACCACGCCGTCGAGCAGTTCCTGGAATACTTGGAACTGGAGCAGAACCGCTCGGCAAAGACAATTCAGAACTACAGTCATTACCTTACACGACTGAGTGACTTTGCCGGAGACATTAAAATTGAGGACATAAACGACGAATTGATCCGCAAGTGGCGGTTGTGGCTGAACCGCTTGCCTACCGCCCAAAACGACGAGCTGGGTAAGACCACTCAGAATTACCATCTTATAGCCCTGCGCAGCTTTTTAAAGTACTGCGTCAAGCGCGGCTACGAAGTCATGCCGGCTGATCGCGTAGAACTAGCCCGGACTAAACGCCCGCAAGTGACTTTTCTGACCGCGGAGGAACTGGCCAGGCTGGCCGCGCAGCCCGATACCTCCAAGCTTAACGGCCTGCGCGACCGGGCAATCATCGAACTACTGTTCAGCAGTGGCCTTAGGGTGTCAGAGCTGGTCGGCCTGGACCGTGACCACGTCAATTTGTCCCGGCGGGAGTTCATGGTCCGCGGCAAGGGCCAAAAAGACCGGCCGATATTTATCAGCCCGGAAGCTGCCGACTGGATAAAGCGCTACTTGGAAATGCGCCAGGACAACACCAAACCACTGTTTATCAGATACAGCGGCAGTAAAAAAGTCGATTTGTCAGGTAATTTCCATCGCCTGACCGCCAGGTCGGTGCAGCGGATGGTCAGCCGCTATGCCCTGCTGGCCGGCATTACCAAACACGTCAGCCCCCACACGCTGCGTCATTCATTCGCCACCGATTTACTGATGAACGGCGCCGATCTGCGCAGCGTGCAGGCCATGTTGGGCCACTCTAACATCGCCACTACCCAGATCTATACCCACGTTACCGATCCGCACTTAAAAGCCGTGCACGATAAGTTTCACAATAAGAAGTCCGCTAACGCCTGATTACTGGTCGAGCTGCAAGCTATCAAAGACCGCCTGCCAGGCACTTTGATTATTGGCCCAGTTGTAATCGGTAGCCATCACTAGGAAGTAGTAATAGGCGTGGTCAGTAATAACGTAAATGACTTCTCCCTGTTGATGCCCTAGATTCTTGTCTTTAGCGTCCGTGGCGGTAGCGCTGGCGGTCACCGCCCAGGCATTGGTCTTGACGTTCGAACTCCGGAACTGCTTGACCGACTCAAGTTTGGGAGTATAGCCGGCAGGCATTTTAAGCTTTATAAAATCCTTCAGGTTAACGACCGCGCCCAGCGCCGAGGACGAGCTTAAAGCCTTATTCAGAATCTTCAACGAACCGGCACTATAAGGTTTGGCAAGCGGAAAAGAATCAATGGCCAACTCGGCCAGTGGCACTTCCTGGCCGGCGTCGTTAGAGGTCGTTTCGTTAAAAGCGACCTGGCCGGTGGCGCTGGAGCGAGTACCAAACTCCATAGGGAGGTCAAAGACGGCGCCACTCTTAGCCTTTGAACCCGTTAAAGTAAACTTGGTAATTTTAGTAAACTTCTGCTGGAAAATCGGCTGGCCATTTTTGTCCTTGGGCAAGGTCACGATCCGAGTGCCGTGAGTAGCATGCCAAATTAGCACCCCGGCGACACCGGCAACGACCACACCCATCCCTATGGCCAGCCACTTCAAGTTGGATCGCAGAGTAAATAGCAGTCCCTTGTCTGCCTGCCCTGGGTTCATGACCGGTTGGATTACATTCGGATTGTTCTTATTTTCTGCCATCTACTACGTTCCCACCGGATAGCTGGCCGGCGACCAGATCCAATCACTTATTCCATTGCTGCAGCTGACCCTAAGCTGGGGCGGAACGCCGTTAGTAACCACGTAGTCCGCTCCCGGGAAACCAAGCACGAAGCCAGGCGACGTAGGTAGTCCGGTACGGGTATCGGTCACGCCGTCGTATTGGTGTTCCTGAAAAGTACTGCCGTTGGTAGTCCAGAACAGTGAGCAGCTGTCGATATTCTTTGTCACGTAGACGCCGCAGACAAGGTAGTAATGGCTGGCCGCCGTATCGTTGCACCAGCTAGAGATACCCTTGGATACTTCCCCGCCTTTGACACCGTAGTACGATATGCCTCTACTTACCCAGCCTTGGGACTGGGTGGGTGGCGTGCCACCGGCAGGTCCGTTCACCATGCCGGAGTAGCCTCGCACCCCGTTGATTGCCGAACAGCCCACGAAGGTAGTGCCTGGCGGGGTGCCATTGCTTACGGGGTTGCCGTTACCAAAATCGTCTTCGCCCAAAGTATGGTTGTCGCCGCTATATTCATCGCCGTCGTAAGGATTACACTCGGCAATGCCGATACCACAGGTGTTGCCTTCGGTACCGCTGACCGAGGCCGTGTAACTGCTACCGTCAAAGTCAACGTTGACGGTGATGTCGTCGCATCCGGGGGAACCCTGAGTTCCGCCGGTTCCGGGGATGATAGTATCGGTTTTAAGAGGATTCACGTTAACGGTCACGGTCGCCGTGGTGGTACCAGTTGAGTTGGAGCAGGAAAGCTCAAAGGTGAACTGGGAACCATTGGTACCACCACTAAGGGGATCGCTCTGGGTACTGCTACTACCGTCGCCGGTTGGATTGCTCCAGTCCAGATTGGAGCCAGTGTTGGTGCACCCCTTGTCCGCCCCGTCAATATTCCACCTTAAAGTAGCCTTGTCGCTGTCGTTAATCGTCGTGGTGTTGGGCGAATATCCGTTATTGGCACAGTTGCTGCCGTTGTCCACGCAGAAGTCGACCTCCGGCGGTGGCTGGTTGATGGGCGGCTGGTTTAGGCAGAACGAACCTTGCTGCCTGACGGTGCGGCTATTTACGAGCAATCGCTTGCAGATAGTCTGGGCGGAGCGGACACTGTCTTCCGGCGCGCCGCCGGTTGCCGGCGCCACGTCCTGGCTGCTTCCTACTTCCACCCTGGCCTGTTGCCTTTTGCTGGCCGCGCCCGCCTGGGCCGTAACGTCCACCAGGTCCTGATCGCCACTGAAGTTAAGTTGTGCTCCGCTGCTGTCACGCGCCTGGATCTCTATTTTGGCCTGATAGTAAATCGGCGTCATCCGAGCGTAATAGTAAGCTGCCGAGGAAGGCAGGTTAACGATAGCGGCGTTGCACTTATTGCTACCGGTGAAGCCGCCAGGCTGACTATTGCAGTTGATCGCTACCCGCGAACCGTCCGGATTACCGCTCCAGCTAACCTGATTACTGCCGCTGTTTGACGGGTATAAGAAGTAAGTCCGGGCGCTGGATTGGCTGAAACTGTTGTCGCTGGCCACCGGATATAGGGTTACGCGAAGCATCGGCTCGTAGCCGGCCCGGTTCCAGTCGTTCTGGCTAACCAGCTGGGGACTGCCGCCTGGCAAGTTGGCATTTTGGTTGGCGCCAGAGCCGGCGGATTGCCAGGAAAATAGCATCTGACTGGCTTTACCGGCCGGATTGATGGCCGCCGATTGGGAATTAGAGGCTGGGATCGCCGGCGTGCCGTATTGCAAGGACGGAGGCGTGGTGTCGACTAGAATGCAGCTGTATTTATAGGTGCCATTGGCCGAAGAGGAGAGCGTAGGCACGATCTTACCGTCCGCGCCGCCGTTGGTACTGAACAGGCTGTTACAGTTACTGGAAGCTGCGCCCGGGTTAGCCTGCAGGTAAGCGATAGTGTCGTTGATGCCCGATTGGACGGCGTAGGAGGCGGCTGAACTAAGCTGGTTATTAAGCGAACCAGTTACCGCACGGTCCATCAACCTGGCAAAACCGATACTGATCAGGCCCAGGAGAGCTACCAGGACGGCCACGATGACGATCGACGCCAGGCCTTGTTGATTCCGCCGTATCCTAATCATGAGGCCGCCCCGGTGAAGACGCTGGTGGTTAAGTTAGTAACCGCGCAGAATTGCTGTTTGCTGACACCGCCGATACAAGTGGGCGGATCGGTGGTGGTGTTTAGGGCGCTATTATTCCCGTAGATCATCGTGACGCTGATGTCGTAAAGGCTGCTGCCGTTCTTGCTGACGTCAAACTTGTATAGTCGGGTGTTGTCGCCCAACAATTCGCTGGACGAGGCGGACAGCGGCAGCTGTCCGCCTCCACAACTGGTAGTACCGCCACAGGGAGCCGGACAGCTGCCGGCACTGGGCAAGGTATCCTTAAGCAAACCAAAGTTACCTACGCCGTCACCGCTATAATTGGGAGAGGCCGACAGATCGACTTCTTTATTTAAGGCATAGGTATACCGGGCGTTACCTATACAGTAATAGCTGTAATGGTTACCGCCGCCACTGGTAAAGCTTTGCACCGTTCCGGCGCTAGAGATGTTGGCCGAGACGTCGTCGACCACCTGCTTGGCGACGGCTTGGGTCTGCGTAAGTGTTACGCCTTTGTAAAATATGCCGCCAGTACGCAAAAATCCAGCCAGCGCGCCTAACAAGGCCAGCGAAAAGATACTGGTCGCCAATAACAGTTCAACGATGGTAAAGCCGTGCATCATTCGCCTGCCCTTTGGATATAGCGTAAGCTTTTTAGATGCGTTTGTCAGTTGTTTTTTAGTCGTCATAGGATAAACCATCTTAGTTCGCGTAGCCAATCTTGCCGGTCTGGGTCTGGCAGCTCAAGTTATAAATACCGACGTAATCAGAACTGTAGTCCGTATGGGCGTCGATGGTAGTGTTGCCATCCTCGTCGTGGATCTCATAGGTGGTCGATGGGGTGTAGATGTCGCATTGGGTGAAGTACTGGCCGCAGGAGTTGGCCCCGTTGATCTGGGCACCGTAAGTAACGCCACCGTTGAACGGGGAGTACGGGCTGATGCTAATGTTGACGTCATTGGGGTCACAGCTGGAGCCACCTCCGCCACCACCGCCTCCGCCACCACCGCCTCCGCCGGTTGACTGGCTGCCCACGCTGACGTCAACGCTGCCGCTACCGCTAGCGCCGCCACCGCCAGCATTGGCGTAACAGGTCAACTTATAAGTGGTAGGGTTGGTTTGAAGGTTATATATGGTTTCGGTGCCGGAAGGCGCCGAGCGGGCATTTCCATTGCCCCAGGGGCCGCCGGCCGTGTAACAACTGCCGGCGGCCGGGTTGGTATTCCAGTTCACGACCGCCGCACCACCAAATGGTACCGTGCCGTTAGCGCCGGCCGGCGCCGGATAGCATAGATAATTGTCGTTCCAGGTATGCGAGTCAGAAGGCTCTACGAACTGGGTACAGCTCATGCCTGAAACCGGTCCGGCAAAGCTCCACCTAAAACCGTAGTTGACGGATGTACATAGATAATTATCACCCCAGGCATCCGGGTCGGAGGGCTCGTTTATCTGCACGGCCGTTTCGCCGGAATTACAACTGCCGCTGGGACCGCCATAGACCCAGCGGATACCGTAATTGGCGCTGTTCGGCCAACACAGGTAGTTATCGCCCCAAGTATCGGGGTCGGAAGGTTCGGTAATCTGTAAACAGTGATTTCCGGGGCAGCCCACCGTGCCATAGTTGGTCCAGCAAAAGCCCCAGGAAGTGCCGCTGTAGTTCATGCTGACTACTGGCGTCTTGACTACGGGGTTGGTGACGGTGATGGTGGCGCTTTTACTATCCGAAGAACCGTTGCCGCTGCACGAAAGGCTGTAGGTATAAGTGCCCGCCGTGTTCAAAATGGCCGTCTGTTGTACTCCCACGCCTTTGGAGATATCCGTAGAGCTTAGGCTGCCGGTCCAGTTAGGGTCGGTAAAGCCCCCGGGCCCGGAGCTGGAAATCGTACAGCTGGTCGCCGCTTTGCTGACGGTCCAGGTAAGCGTGCTCCGGCCTCCCTTGTCAAAGCTACTGGGATTAGCCGTGATACTGACCGTGGTGCTACCGATGTAATTCCCTAGTTTGGGGATTTTATAAAAGACCTGGACGTTATCGGTCTTGCCGCCGGCTATGGGCCATTTGGCCGTGATAGTGAACAGGCCTGAGCTGTTATTATAGTTGTCCGTCAGGGTGTATTGGCTACTGAACACGCAACTGCCACCTACGCCGGCGGTGGGGACGCAGAAGTTACCGGTTTTGGTCTCGTAAGTATCCAGGTCCGCCTTAATCAGTTCGACCTGCTGGTCAGCCAAGGCCGTGGCTTGCTGACGGTTGCTGGCCTGAGTGCCGTCTTGCAGGCTATGGCTGGTGGAAACGAAGGTTATGGCCATGACCAAAGACAATATGGTGATGCTAACCAGTACTTCGATGATGGTATCGCCGCGTTGCCAGAAAGCCCGTTTCATCTAGCTGCACCCCGCGTCAAAGTTAAGATGGGTAGCCACGCCACTGGTGCTACTGTCAACGTCCAGTTCGGCTACTGCCCCGTTCCCGCCCTGGACGCACAGGACCCAGCGGCTGACGATCGGCGAGCCGGCGTCGCCACAAGTGGTTCCGGCGATACAGTTAACCACGGCGGTGAGGCCACTCTGGCCTTGGCTGCAGACGCCACCGCAGGGATAAGCTTTGAGCGATAAGTTGTTCGCTCCGGTTACGCTGCTGCCGGTGGATTGGCCGATGACGTTGTAGATTCCCAGGATGTTGTAGTCGGTGCCGTTAGCTTTGGCGGACAGGATCTTGGCGCCATTATCCAAAGTATAGTTATCGGTCAGGACGTAATTACTGGTACTACCAGTAGTGAGCGTGGCCGGTCGTGGGCTGGCACTGACAATATTGGTACCACTGCTCTTCCCTATGATCGCGTAAGACGAAATTGATTTTTGACCGGCAGTGACGTGAATCGCCCGGCCCATGAAGATACAATCGCTGGATTGGCCAGTGCCATTACTTAAGACCGGCTGACCGGAAGCCGCTGAACAATCATAATGGTCGCTACCCGGGTAGCTGCCAGAGCTAACCTGGCTGGCGTAGTTTTGGATCTTAGAGCTTAAGTCCTGCATCGCTTGGCTAAAACCGGTACGCCCGTTCTCCCCTTCAAAAGTTAATACGGCGCCAATAAACAACACTCCGGTGATGGCGATCACGACCATGACTTCCACAACCGTATAGCCACCACTGTTACGCCCCATGGTTACGAGTATAGCATAAGAGGTACGCTAAGTGGGATGGGTTTTTAGGGTAGAAATACGCGCTGGTACCAATCAAGTATACTGTCGCCGAATAGGACCACCGCAAGCGTGGCGGCGATCAGGAAAGGCCCGTAAGGCAGTTTGGAATTGGTGTTCTTCTTACCGCTTACCAGCCCCGGAATAACGGCTAAGGTGCCTAGGATGGACGCCAGAAAGATCATCAGAAAGCTTTTGGCCGGCGTGGCCAGCAGCGTGCCGGTGATCATGCCCAGCCGGACGTCGCCAAAGCCGATCCACCTGCCCTGGCTAACCACGAACAGCAGCAAAAACACGCCGCTGGCCACCGCCCAGCTCAGAAGCAAAAATACCAAGCTATGGGCCTTGTGATCGGCATAGAAGATTACGTAGGCTAATCGCCCGACCAAAGCCGCTACGAAGGTCGGATAAAGAACGCGGTTAGGCAACAGCATCCAGCGCAAATCATAGACCGCCAAGGCCAAAAGGCCCACGGAAGCCAGCAGCCAGGTGGCCAGGAGCAGCCATTGGCCGTCCGCCATGGCGGACGGCCAGAAAAGATAAGAAAACCCAAAGACGGCCGCCGCCACAAGCTCCACTACCGGCTTGTCCTCTATGGCTTTGCCGCAATAACGGCAGCGGCCGCGCAAAGCCAAGTAGCTTACGACCGGCACCAGATCCTTAACCCCCAGTTCATGGCCGCAGGCCGAACACATCGAACGGCCTTTCAGGATAGAGAGCTTTTTGTCCTTAATCCCCTTTTCCCGCTGGTGCAACCGCCAGACCAACGCGCTTACGAAGCTACCGGCGCAGAGGCCGATGATTACCAGGAAAGCCAAGATCATTAGCGGTATCCTAGCATAAAGAACGGGCCCTGTGATAGGGCCCGTGGTTTTTGTCTTAAGCTTGTCCGATTAGTCACCGATACAGGTCGTACCAGTGGTCGAGCTGTTGACCTCGTACTGCCAGACTACCGCGAACGAACCTGACGTGGCACCGGCCGAACCCGGTGACCCGTTAGTGCAGGAGGTGTTGGTCTGGATTACTGCGGCAGTCTTAGAGCCGGTACCTGTGCCGATGCTAGCGCTTGTCAGCTGCGAGAAGGTCTCTCCGGAAGTCGACGGCATAGTGGTCGGCATAGTGCCGCCATGGTTGGATATGTAATCGTTGATGATACCCGCGTAGTGGGTAGCGTCACCTTGGCGGGCATTGTTACGCTGGCTGCGCTGCAAGGCCGGCACGGCCAACAGGACCACCGCCAGGATTAAACCGGCAATGGCCAAAACGATCATTACCTCGATTATGGTAAATCCCCGAGATTTTTTACTCAAACTAGTTTTCATTTATGTTCCCACCCCCTCGTGGGGATTAAATTAAAGTGTTTATGTCTACATACTAGACATAGCCCATTAAAAAAGCAAGCCGTTTATGCACAGCTTATAACTGGGTAAGGTTCTTGCCTGCCAAACTGTAAATCGGCAGCAACACGGCGGCCACGATCACTAGGGCGATGATGCCCACGACGATCATTAGCGCCGGTTCGACCAGCGTTGAAACCGACCTTATCTGATTGTCGACTTCCTTTTCGTAATAATCAGCTACCCGGCCCAACATGTCCTCCAGAGCTCCGGATTGTTCACCGGTGTGGATCATGTCCGGCACCAAATCCAAAAAGTTCGGGTCGCCGCGCAGGCTCTCGGACAGAGCCTTACCGCCTTTGACTTTTTCGGTGGCCTTATTTATGGAATCCGCCACGTGGACGTTACCTACGGCGTCGGCGGTGGTGTTAAGCATCTTGATCATCGGCACGCCGCTACCCACCAGAGTGGCGGCGGTACGCGCGAACCGGGCCATGTACAGTTTCATGAACAGGTCCTTGACCGGCCAGGCCCGCATCTTCAGGCTGTCCAGGGACGACTTGCCCCCCGGCGTATGGGCCCAACGGTTGGCAAAGAAGCCGACGGCGATCAAAAGCAGTATCACCAGCCACCAAAAACTGAGTATAAAGTGGGCCACGGCCAACAGTATGCGGGTGACAAACGGCAAATGGGCGTTTGGCAGACCGTCATACAGGTTCTGGACCTGCGGCAGGACGGTAGTCATAAGGAAGACGACCACCATGGCCAGCACCGCCAGCACGATCAGAGGGTAAATCATGGCGCCGCGGACCTTAGAAACGATTTCGGCGTCTTTCTCCTGCTGGGTGGCCAGGCGCTCCAGGGATTTATCGAGCGTACCCGAAGCTTCCCCGGCGGCTACCAGGCTGATGTAGACCGCGCTGAAGACTTTGGGGTATTTGGACAAAGCGTCAGAAAAAGAGGAGCCGGCTTCTACGTCGTTGACTACCCGGCGGATGATTTCCTTAAGGTTCTTATTGTGCGTCTGGCCTTCTACGGTGGATAGGCTCTGGACCAGCGGCAGACCGGCATTGATCAAAGTGGAAAGCTGGCGCGAAAATATGACCTTCTCTTTAGTGGGGATGCGGTTGCGGAAGCCTCCCAGACCGCCGTCCTGACCTTTTTTGACACTGATGCTGGTGGCCGATAACCCGCGTTCAGCCAGCATTTTGGCGGCTGTGGCCTCGTCACGAGCGTCAATCTGGGCGTTTATCTGCTCGCCAGTCTTGTTGTCGTGGGCGCTATATGTAAAGGTCTGCACGCTCTAGCCTCTCATCAGCCGATCAAGTTCCTGGACGTCCACGGCGTAGTTGCGGGCTTCGTCGTAACTGATAGTACCTTTGTGCACCATTTCTATAAGCGTGCGGTCCATGTTCTGCATGCCGAACTCGGCGCCGGTCTGGATGACGGCTTCCAGCTGATAGTTCTTGCCTTCGCGAATGATGTTGCGCACCGCCGGGGTGGCGACCAGGATTTCGGCGGCCGCGACGCGGCCGCCACCCAACGCCGGAATCAGGCGCTGCGAGCAGACGGCCATCAGAATGTTACCCAGCTGGGCCCTGACCTGCGGTTGCTGGTGCGGCGGGAAAACGTCCACCATACGGTCAATACTCTGGCTGGCACTGTTGGTGTGCAATGTGGCAAAGACCAAATGGCCGGTTTCGGCGATGGTGATCGCCGCGGCTATGGTTTCCAAATCGCGCATCTCGCCGATCAGCACCACGTCCGGGTCTTCACGCAAAGCCGAACGCAGAGCGGTCGAGAAACTATAGGTATCATAGTGGACTTCGCGCTGGACTATCACCGAGCGCCGCGATTCGTGGGTGTATTCAATCGGATCCTCGACGGTAATGATGTGGGCTGCGCGTTCGTCGTTGATCTTATTGATCAATGCCGCTAAAGTCGTCGATTTACCGGAGCCGGTGGGGCCGGTAACTAGTACCAGGCCGCGTGGATAGCTGGTGAAGTTATTAAGGACCGACGGCATGCCCAGATCTTCAATGGAGCGGATCTCGTTGGTAATCAGGCGCATGGCGGCAGCCAGATTGCCCCGTTCATGGAACGCGTTGACCCTAAAGCGGCCTAGGTCGCCAAAGGCAAAACTGAAGTCGAATTCCTTGTCGCGCAATAATATCTGTTTCTGGTCCTCCTCCAGAAGAGCAAAAACCAGGTCTTCCACCGCCCGTTCGTCAAGTTTGGGCGCCCCGTGGATGGGAGTTAAGGAGCCGTCAATACGCAGCATTGGCGGCAGGCTAACCTGCAGGTGCAAATCCGAGGCCTTGCGCTTGACGACTTCTTCAAGCAGCAGTTCGATTTTTGGCGGTTGTTGCATCTATCTTAGCCCTTCCCCATCTTTAATTCTTTAACTGTCCCCGGCGGCCGCTACCCGGTCGACTTCCAGTAAGGTAGTGTAGCCGGCCAGTGCCTTTAGATAACCGTCCTGACGCATGGTGATCATTCCCTGCCCCACGGCAGCCTTTTGGATGACCGAGCTGGGCGCGTGCTTGATGATCAGGTCCTGGAT
>CAZWRI010000055.1:0-7195 GCA_964636115.1 uncultured Candidatus Saccharibacteria bacterium
TAGCTTTGGTGGCTATGTTAAGGGCTATGTTCAGCATCAAAGCCGTTTTCCCCATGGACGGCCGGGCTGCTAATACTATAAGGTCAGAGCGCTGCAGCCCGGCCAATTTTTTATCAAGGTCACGCAGCCCGGTCGGAATGCCCCGCAAACCCCCTTTGTTACGATGCAGATCGTCCAGCCGGTCAAAGCTTTCCCCCAAAATTGATTCCAGACTGGTAATGTCCTGACGGACGTGACGTTGACTTACTTCGAACAATCTGGTCTCAGCCTCTTCTATCAACTCCTGCAGAGTTTTACTTTCGTCCGAACCGACGTCGGCGATCTCTTTAGACGCTCGGATTAGACGCCGCCGAATGGCTTTGTCGGCGACTATTTCGGCGTACTGCTCCACGTGCGCGGCAGTGGGCACCATGTTGGTCAACTCCGTTAAGTAACTGGCGCCACCAACGCTGTCCAGTTGTTTTTTATTCTTAAGCTGTTCGCTCAGTGTAAGGATGTCTACCGGGCTGCGTTTGTCGTGAAGTTCGACCATGGCGGCAAAGATGGCCTTGTGTCGCTCGTCGTAAAAGTCCTCGGCCCGTAAGACGTCACCGATCTTGACGAAGGCATCGGCGTCAATCAATAGGCTGCCCAAAAGACTGGCCTCGACGTCTATGCTCTGTGGCGCGCCAGCACCACTTTTCTCATCCATAATCACCCCAGTATTACTTTTTACGATTCTAACACTTCAGCCGGGCCGAAGATATTGCTTATGGCTTGCAGCGAGGGATCGGCTGCCGGTGACTGGGTATCCTCTTTTACCAACTTGGGTAGCGACACCTGTAGTTTTTTGTCTACCACGCAATGGACCGCTAATTTTGTGCCGCAAGTTTCCTCTACCAGTCGGCCTACTAGTTCCAGGCTCTTAGCTTGATTGATTTTTTTCTGGTGCAGCGGGAACTGGAAAGCCAGCGTCAGGCCGTCGTCTGCTAACCTAGGTTCGGCCAAACGCAAAGCGGTATAGATCGACGCCGCCTGCTCTTTGGCGGTCTCGACGATCTGCGGCCACTGTTCCAGCGTAAAACCTGACGCCCGGGCTTTTGTGGCCAGGCCGGGTGGAGTGGTGGCAGGCGGCGCGGAGACATCTTTGGCCTGATCCTTAGGGGCTGAGGGAGTTTTAGGGTCCGGAGGATCGTGCTTTACCGGCGCGGCGGCTCTATTGGCGTAAGCAGCCTCCAGCACGCCCAGTTCCAGTCGGCTCTGAGGATCGTTGCCGGCGGTGACTACGACCAATTCCTTCATTAACTTTAGGCCCCAGGGCTCGATGTTGCCAGCGGCCGCCTGAGATCTGAGCTCGGCGGCCAGATCCTTAGCTATTAGCGCGGCGCTGGCGCCACGCTCTTTGAGTTCGTCCAGTAGTCCAAGAGAACCGGCGTTATCGCCATTGGCAATCAATTTTAAAAGCTTCTCTATGCTGGCCCGGGGTGGTAAGCCCAGTACTTCCCTGACCCGCTGTTCGTCAACCTTACCGTCCATGGCAGCTAGCTGATCAAGCAAACTAATACTGTCCCTAAAGCTACCATTGCCGTGCTCCGCGAGCAGCTCTAAGGCCGGTTCGCTGATGTCGATCTTTTCTTTTTTAGCCAGTTTCTGCAGGTGCGATACGGCACTACGGGATTCAATCGGCTTGAACGCAAACCGCTGCGTACGACTGACAATGGTGTCTGGTAGTTTATGGGCCTCGGTGGTTGCCAAGATAAAAATGCAGTGTGCTGGTGGTTCTTCCAAAGTCTTAAGCAATGCGTTAAAGGCTTCACGCGTCAGCATGTGCACCTCGTCAATGATATAAACTTTGTATTTGGCCGAGGTAGGCGCAATGTGTACCCGCTCGCGCAGATCGCGTATTTCGTCAATCCGGCGGTTGGAAGCGGCGTCGATCTCGATTATGTCCAGGTGGACTTCCTCGCCGCTATACTCCAGGTCGTTTACTTCGTGGGCTAGTAAGCGCGCCACGCTGGTCTTACCTACGCCACGCGGACCGGTAAACAGGTACGCGTGGCTGACGCGCCCGCTCTTGACGGCGTTTTGCAGTGTTTTGACCACGTGATCCTGGCCCACAACCTCGTCAAACGAACGCGAACGGTATTTCCTGTAAAGCGCTTGTCCCATTACTACTTATTATAAAGCGCCGCGTGGACCACAAGCGTTGTGATTTAAATGTCCGCCAGGTTAAGCTGAGGTTACAAAGCGGCTTCCAGGGCGGCCCACTCGGCGTCGATGGTGGGATCTTCCGGAACGTTCACGCTAACCTGATCGCCGGGCTTGGCCTTAAAGTAAGTCACGCTGGCCAGCAATACCCGGTACTGCTTGCCGTCGATTTCCACAAAGTAGTGGCCGTCCTTCTGACTTAAAACCCCTACCACCTGCTTGCGTGGCACTGGCCCGATCTGTTTATACAGAAAGGCTCCGTCGTCGGCTATGGTCAGTTTTAAGATGTCTCCTTGGACCAGTTTGGATTTAGATGCGTAGTTTGCGGGTACCGGATAGGTCTTGCCGTCCGAACCCACCATGTTCTGGCCGTCAAAAACACCTTCTACCACCTTGCCTAAGGCCTCGTCTTTGACTTTATCGGCTAATACCGGGTCGTCGCCCACTAGACTCACTAACAACTCCTTGGCGGCCGCCAAGCTTGTTTCTGCCTCTACGATAAGTGACCTGAGTCGCTTAATCTGTTTCTCTGGTACGTCTGCCATTTGTTTGTCTCCAACTCCGCTATTTGTTTGGACAATGCTAACCCAAAACTATCACAGTCAAATAGTTAAGTCAAAGATGCCTAACTTGACTGTGGATAAAGTCGAGCGGCTCTTAGGTCAGCTCGACCGTAGCGCCGGCTTCTTCCAAGGTTTTCTTGGCGGCCTCGGCCTCTTCTTTAGGGGCCTTTTCTTTGACGGCCTTGGGTGCGGCGTCCACGATGGCCTTAGCTTCGCCTAAGCCCAGGCCGGTAATGTCTTTAACGGCCTTGATCACGGCTACTTTCTGAGCGCCCGCATCCTTGAGGATGACGTCGTATTCGCTCTTTTCTTCGGCTGCGGCTCCGCCACCGTCACCAGCGGCGCCAGGAGCGGCTGCCACGGCCACGGCCGGAGCGGCCGCGCTGACTCCCCAATGCTCTTCCAGGACTTTGACGAACTTGCTGACTTCCAGCGCGCTCATCTTGTCCAATTTTTCGACCATGTCGGCGAATTCCTTCGGCACCTCGACTTTAGTCTCTTCTTTGGTCTCTTCGTTGGTCTCTTCGTTGGTCTTTACTTCTTCGTCTGCCATAGTGTTCTCCTTCTTTACTTAATTAACTGATTTGTTCGGCGTGAGCTTCTAAAGCGTTCAACACGCCGCGCAAATTGGCATTCATGGTTCCCACCAGGCCGCTGAGCGGTGAAGCGATAATCCCCACCAATTGGCCGCGTAACTGGTCTTTGGTCGGCAGGCTGGCCAGCATATTTACTTCCTCGGCGCTCAGTAGCTGGCCGTCAGCGGTCAAACCAGCCACGAACTGAATCTGAGGTTCCGTCTTAGCAAAGTTAGCCAGACTTTGGGCCGGGGCGACTTCGTCGTCGGCGTTAAAAGCGTAGAGTAACTGGCCTTTTAGAACCTTGGTATCTACGTCCTTGAAGACGTCGTTGCCGGCAATGGCACGTTTGAATAGACGATTCTTAATGACCCGTACTTTAGTGCCGTTTTCCCGGGCTTGGCGACGCAACTGTTGCATTGCCTGGACCGAAGTACCAGGATAATTGGCGACTGCCACTAATTTGGCGTCGGCTAACAGTTCGGCGATCTCGCCGACTACTTCTTCCTTCTTCTGTCTGCTTAGTGCCATTCAGGTCCTTTCAAATAAAAAATCTCTGGCTATTCACGCCAAAGACACAAGGTGGAGCCGAAGCTTGAATTGGGCTAGTAACCTAGGTAGCGGATTAAGGCCGCGTACGCGGCCGGCTACTGTCTCAGGCGATTACTATAGATTGTACCAGATATTCTAACACCTGGCAACGGTACATTTTTATTTCTTGGTCCTGGTAGTATGGTTGGCGGCTTTACCGGTGTCTGCTATGGTAGCCGCGATCAAAGGATGGATTTCGGCGATCCGGGCCTTAATCAGCTCGATAAGCTGTGCGAATTCCGGGTTCTTAGGGCGCAGGTCTCGCAGCGCCAGGCCGTCACAACTGAATTCAAGAACGACCAAGTGTCCCGCCAGGGTAGCGTACAGACCAACGTTGGCCTTCCGGGACTTGTCAAGCCGTCGGTAGAGCTGTTCGCTGAGCTTGAAACACTCATTAAAATCGGCCTCCAGGACACTTTGAGCTATGGAGTCTGGCGTCTGCCAGCCATTGTTAGGGGCACTCGATCTGATACTTAGGTCCATGGCAACGCCGCTGCTTATCAATTCACTCAAGGAAGCTTGGGTAGTAACCGCCCGCCAGCGGTAGCTTACCCGGCCGGTCAGCCTAGTGGACGATGGGTTGTCCAACAACTCCTGTAATGCGAGGTATTTCTGCTCGTACGGCAGGTCTATGGCCGACTCGTCTAGTAGATCGAACTCATTCCTGGGGTTCGATTCCAAAAGCGTAAGAGCATCCACGGCATCGGGTCCGTCTTTGCTGGTGACTTTGGCCAGCGGCAGGTCTAGTTTACCGTCGCTTGCGGCCATGGCGGCCAAAGGTTGCGTAAGGCCCTTAAAGGCGCCCGCCATAGCCGGATCTTCCTTAGTGTAACCGGAGGCCGATTGTCGTAAACGCATGATACGGTTGAGTGTCTGGCGGTACTCATCGCCAAGGCCGGCTTCCAGCTTTGGTATGTAAAACAAAGGTTTTTTGTCGCTTTTAGAGACCGTGGCCTTGGGTTCGGGCGATGCTTTAGCGGCGGGTTTTTTGGAACCCGTCTTGACGGGTGCTGCCACGTCAGTCAAATACACTACTCCGCCACGGGCCGGGCGGGGTGCCTTGGGAGGTAGTAATGGTTTTACGATCCGCCAGATCAGGTCATTGATGTCGGCGATGTCCAGAAGCTTACCCTCCGGTGCGCAATTGACGGCCTGAAAATCCTTAGGAAACAGTCTGCACAGGGTATCGTAGGTGTTTACAGCGGCTTTTAAGTGTTCAACGTCAGCTTCGTGCTCGTCCAGAGCTTTGCCGCTTCTGGCTGATCTTTGTCGCATCAACTCCAACGAAACTTCGGCGGGTAGGCGGAGAAACAGGCTTATCGATGGCCTGGGAATGCCTAAAAGCTGATATTCCAATCCGTCGTCCCAGATGAAAAAACCGCGTTGTTCGCCTTCGCTACCAAACTTACCACCCTGATGGGCCATGTTGGAGCCCACGTAGCGGTTAGCCAGCACGATCCTGCCTTTGTCCAGCGCCTGACGGATGCGCGGCGCGGCCTCAAAACGGTCCAGGGCGTAGAACAGCGACGCGCTATAGGGACTGATGCCGCTAGCCGGACCGTAGTCCCCGGCCAGGTAGCGCCGCACAAAGTGGCTGGACGGCTGCTCGTACTGCGGGAAATCAAAGATTTCTATTTCGTATCCCACGGCTTTGAGCCTTTCGCTCAAGACCTTGAGCTGGGTCGCTTTGCCGGAGCCGTCAGAGCCTTCTAGAACGATGAATGTACCGGGGTATTCTGGCATGGTTTATCCTTGAGCATTACGCCACCCCTAAAGCTCTTTTAGCCCTCTGATTTTTACTGGTAAAGAACGCTTGTCCAGATAGGCTTTGGGCAACATTTGTTGCGGCGTCCAATTTTTGATGATAGTGGACAGATCGGTGCCCTGCTGGTACTTGCCACTGAACCCGTTGTTCCGGCCTAACCCGTAATCGCCTTCTACCGGCCCGGTCTCGTGGAACACGGCCTGGGCGATCCGCTCGCCTACCGGTAGCAAAACTATGTCCCGCTTGTTAAGATTGTAGATTTCCAGGGTCAAGCGATTGATATAGCCAGGATCTACCCAGCCGGCGTCGAAGCAGACGGCTATGCCGTTACGGCCCCAACTGGAACGGGACTTGAGCTCATAGGCGCCTGGCGGCTTGATGCCAAAGAACTCGTGGGTATGGGCCAGGACGCGCTCCCCGGGCTTAAGCGCGATTACCGGGTGGGCTTCCGGTATGCCCTTGAGCAGCTTCATGCCGTGTTTTTCAGCCCACTCGCGGTGCGTGGTGGCCTTGTGCGGGCCGTCAAAGTAGCGCTTGACGTCAGTTTCGTCAAAGGGGTTATAAACCGTGTGGTCACCTACGTGTTCAGTGCGGTAATAATAATAGCCTAGCGTCACGTCTAGACTGGCGTGGGCCACGTGCTTGGGATTGAACGGCTCACAGATTATGTGTCCGGCCGTCAACCGCTCCCGAATTTGGATGTTACTTAAAACCCCCATGGCTCAATTTACCTCTTTAATAATAGTTTAACGAGGTTGGCAAGAGGCCGCAAGTGAAAGGTGTTGTAGTTTAAGCAGAGACTCTTAGAGAGGGGCCCATGCTAGTACTGACGTAAACCGACAGCACGTAATTTCCTTTGAGGCTGGCCGGTTTGGCAGCTTGTATGGCCGCCATGACGGCAGCAGCGTTTTGGAGCAGTTGTTCAGGCTTGAAGCTGGCTTTACCGATACCCAAATGGATAATGCCCGCGGAATCTACCCGGTATTCAACGCGACCGGCTTTGGCCTCGCTAACGGCTTTGTCAACGTCCGTGGAAACGGTGCCGCTTTTGGGGTTGGGCATCAGGCCGCGCGGGCCCAGCAGTTTGGCGTACTTGCCTAGCTTGGGCATGAAGGCCGGCGTGGCTATCAGCACGTCAAAGTCAATTGTTCCTTTGTCCAGTTTGGTCAGCAAGGCGTCGTCCGCTACCGCCACCTTGACGTCCTTTCCGCTGCCGGCCGGCAGCACGAGCGTGCCGCGGACGTTATGGTCAGCTTGTTTGGGGTCAACGCCGAGCCTGACGTGCAGTTCGACGGTCGCGTCAAATTTAGAAGGATTAGTCTTGGTCGCCAGATCCAAAGCCTCGCTTAAGCTGTAAGCTTTGGACTTATCAACCAGTTTGGCGGCTTCGCGGTACTTCTTTCCGGCGCGTTCCGCGCGGCTGCGCGGCGGGTTCTTAAGTGGTTTGTCGTCCGTCGTGGCCGATTCGGCCTTGGCGCTTTTACGTTCCTCCTTGGCTTGTTTTTCTTCAGCCT
>CAZWRI010000056.1:0-2080 GCA_964636115.1 uncultured Candidatus Saccharibacteria bacterium
AGCTAGCGGCATCCACGTGCTTGGCGGCTCCGCCGATCTGGTCGGCGATCCGCCGCGCGGTCTTGATGGACGCCAGGCCATCCTTGACCTTGGATGGCTTACTCCAGAGCAGGCATTCGGCTTGGGCCAGGATCGCGAACAACATCAGCCCCTGACCGTCGACGCTCGTCTGCCAGAGGTTGGTCATCAGCTTGATGGCCTTGTTGGCGTGCGGCTGGGCCGCCTCCCACTGGCGCTTCTCGATCAACTTCAGCGCCACCTGCAGCTCGCTGCCGGCTTGACCGGCCATGCGTTTCTTCTGCTTCTGGCTCATTTACCCCTCCACGGGATAGGACGAAACAGACTATATTTAATCATAAAACATCTAATTTATCAACGCTGACTGGCTTCTGGAGGCTATCAGGGCTATAATCCCTGCGAGCATGGGAAATCTGGAAATTCAAGGTGACCGGCTGCCAATAGAGATCGCTGCCGGCGTTATTAAAGAAGAGTCCGACATCAACGCCATAGCCGACGACGAAATCCTCTACGGGACGGTTTTAGGGACTTATACCGCTCAGGAACGGGTGATTACTTCCCAGGCTGCCCAATGGCATCCCGACCTTAATAAGTTCTATAACCGCATCCGCCTGCACAATCCCGGCCGGCAGAAAGCCCAGAGTTTCCTGCCGGCCGGGATCAGACGATTACAGTCTGCTGGCATGCGGGTGCGCGTCAGCGTCGGTACCGCCGAAGGAGAAGACCCACTCAAAGTCCTGCCGGAAAACGCCCAATGGGCGGTGGAAACCGGCGCTGACGCCGTGGAATTGAACGTCAGCTGTCCCAGCCTGGACGATAAATCCGGCTTTCTGGCCCATAAATTACCTCAGGTCCAGGAAGTGGCCGCTCGCGTCCGCGAGCGTATAGGCAAGGAGTCGGCATTGGTCCTTAAGGTGCCCAACTTATGGCGGACGCTGATTTTCCAATACGCGGCCGCGGATCTGCCCGTGGACGGCATCGTCACCGCCAATTCCGTCAGGGGCTGGAGCGGCCCTGGACTCAACGCCTTGTATCAGCTTAATCTGCAGGACTTTGCCCAAGCGTATGGACGATCACCCTTAAAGTTATTTTCTACTGGCGGCATTGCTGGCAATCTGGAAGGCGGCAGGGAAATCCACCGTCGCGCCAACGGCTTAGGCGCCTTCGTGGTCGGTACCGCCCAGGCGGCCTACCGGGCACCGGATATACGCTCAATGGTCACCGATCTGGCCCAAGGTTATATCGAATCTCCGGAAGCATAATCTCTTCCATTTTATTCTATAATATGTTAAAATATGCCAGCTTATTAAGTTGCAAAGACTTTTAGAGCGTACGTTCACAACTCCGATCATCACAGGAGGTGATGATGAGACATCGTTTCATTCTGGCGATGCTGGCCGTCGTCAGCGCCTTGGCCTTCGCGGTCATGGGTGCTGGACCGGCAGTGTCCGCCACTGGTTGCGATCAGACGATCACCGACGGGGCTCAGTTCTTCAAGGGCCAAGACACGACGGCGATCCAAGACGAGGCCACCAAGCTGGACGAGCTGGGCGCGGAAGTCCGCGTCCTGACCATCAACAGCATCGGTGGCGACAACCTGGACAACTACGTGACCACCTACCAGAAGCAGTGCCCGTCGTGGCTCGGTCCCGATGGTCAGCGCAAGAACAACCTGCTGGTCTTCGCGGCCTCGCTCAACCCGCATACCGTCGGCATCTACTACGGTGACCGTTGGTTGCCGGTGTTCGACAACGGCGAGGATCTGCGGATCCAGTCGGACTTCATGTCGCCGCAGTTTCGCAACGGCAAGTTTGCCGACGGCTTTGCCGACGGCATGAAGGAGTCCTACTCGGACGTCAACGCTTTCCTGCACCCCAAGAACGGGGGCGGGAACACGGCGGTGGTCGTCAACAAGAAGCCCACCGACCTGAGCGGTCTGTGGATCGTCCTGGGGAGCGTCGTCGGCGGCCTGTTCGTGCTGACGCTGTTCATCTTTGGCTACCGCGCCTACCAGCGCCGGCGGCAGCAGGAGGAGTCGCGGGTGGCGGCCCGTCAGAGGGCC
>CAZWRI010000057.1:0-4375 GCA_964636115.1 uncultured Candidatus Saccharibacteria bacterium
AATGCCGTCAGAACACGATCCAACGCCAACAGCATGCCGTTCAGCGCTTCCCGGTCCTTGGATAGGCTCTCCAGTTCCAAAAGCCGCTCGTATGGTGGCATCTTAAGGAAATTTTTAGCGTTATCCACCGCTTGACGCAGCGGATGGTTGGATTGTCCCAGCAGCGCCGTAAGTAGTCCGGTGGCGCCTCTGCTCAACTGCCAGGCGCTGCCTAGCTCGGTTGCGTCGAAGCGGTCCTGATAAAATTTCTTAGCCTCGTCCAGGCTCACCGGTAAGACCACTAGTTGTTGAGCGCGGGAAGCGATGGTTGGCAGTACCGAGCGCGGCGAATGCGTGCTAATGATAAACACGGTGTCTTCCGCCGGCTCCTCAATGGCTTTCAGCAGCGCGTTCTGGGCTTCGGTACTCAGATGATGGGCGTCTTCAATGTAGACCACTCGCCTAACCGGCTGGCTACCTGGTGTTTTAAGGCGCAATTTCCGTAAGATTTCTCTAACTTCTTCGATTGGGATATCCTGTTTGTCTTCTGGCTTTGTCAGATGCAAAAAGTAAGGGTAGTCGTGGACGCTGCCTACTTCCAATAGGCTGGCGGCCAGCGTCAGACTCAGAGTAGTTTTACCGCTGCCCGGCAGACCAGTTATTAGCAGCGCGTGCGCTGGCCGTTTCAGGTACAGTAGTACTTCCGTCCGGGTCTTTGGGTTTAGCAACAGTTCGTCGATTTCCAACTTCACAGCTTGATAAACTCCTTGATTACGGACGG
The DNA here is from genome assembly GCA_964636115.1 of uncultured Candidatus Saccharibacteria bacterium. GTDB lineage: Bacteria > Patescibacteriota > Saccharimonadia > Saccharimonadales > UBA10212 > CAYUUT01. Next base: position 761 of record CAZWRI010000057.1, read on the forward strand.
CGTGGGCGACTGGAACACTTTTCTTTCGCTATCCGGCAGCGTCAGCTCCAGGGATTGGGCATGCAGGAGTATAGGACCAGGCCCATGGCCATAAACGGAATCGCCTACGATCGGATGTCCGATATATGCCAGGTGAACCCGCAGCTGATGCGTGCGCCCAGTGACTGGCTTAAGCTCCAATAACGCGTAGCGTTGGGAAGTCTTTTTTAACTCCCGTAATACTTTGTAGTAGGTTTGAGCAGGTTTGCCAGTGGCGTTTACCCGGAATGTCTGCGGGCGACGGGGATTACGCTGGATGGGCGCGTCAATGACGGCCTCCGCGGGCACCGGCCAGCCCTCCACCACGGCCAGATAGGTTTTTTTGGTCTTGCGGTTAGAGAATTGTTTTTGCAGATGCCTAAGAGCTGGCTCGGTTTTAGCGGCTATGATGACACCGCTGGTGCCTCGGTCCAACCGGTGTACGATGCCGGCACGGTTGCCGCTCAGGTAGGCGTCCGTAATTCTGGGCTTTAAAAAACTGGCGACCGTGGCTTCGGTATTCAGCGCGCCTTTGCTGTGGGTCAGAACACCGGCCGGCTTGTCCATTACCACGACCTGGTCGTTTTCATAAACTACGGGGATTTCTATCGGTTCCGGCTCTCTACGAAGCGGCCCTTCTTCTACGCGTACCTGATCGCCAGGTTTGAGCTTTTGGCTTGCCTTAGCCGTCACTTCGTCGATCCTGACCAGGCCTTCGTCAAACAAACGGCTCAAGGCAGAACGGCTAAATTCCGGGTATTTATCAGCTACGAAAACGTCCGCCCTCTGCCCTGCTTCCGCGGCCTGGACCTTGAACAACGCCATGGTTATGGACGCAGGCCGACGGCTTTTTGGACTTTTAGAAGCCTGGCGTTGGCCAGTTCGTTCATTTTGGCTTCGTCGGCCGTCAACTTCTGTGTAATTAGTTCAGGGTCCACTTGAGCCAGTTTAGCTTGGAAATCGTTCAGAAAATCCTGAACGGCCTGAGCCACGGTTTCCTTAAATTCCTTATAGTTCATCCGACTGACGTCCGCGTGATCCTCTTTGAGTAAATCCAGGATCTGTAGCAGATTTGCCACACCCGGTCTAGACTGAGGTTCAGGTCTACCAACCGTAAGCTCGCTATCCGTGGTAGCTGACGTGATTTTTTGAGCTGCGACCTCCGGCTCGTCGCCCATAAAAATGATGCCTTTGCCGCTGTCGTCGCTCTTGCTCATCTTTTTGGTAGGATCGGCCAGGTCTTTGATGCGCAGGCCCTGGTCTTTGCCAAAGAATTCGTGCTGCTTAGCCACCGGTTCCGGAACCACAAACAGATCGCCGAACTGCTTATTCATCCGCCCGGCGATATCACGGGTAAACTCCAGATGTTGGGTCTGGTCATCGCCAACCGGCACGTATTTAGCGCCATAAAGCAGGATATCCGTAGCCATCAGCACCGGATAATTGAATACACCCACACTGACGCGGTCAGCGCCAAGTTTGGCTGAGCGGTCTTTAAACTGGGTCATGCGGCTCATTTCACCGAAGCCGGTAAAACAATCTAAAATCCAGGTCATCTCCGAATGCGCCGGAATGTAACTCTGGCGATAAATGTGGATGTTGTCGTTATCCAGCGGCAGGCCGGCAGCCACAAAGATTTTTAGGTTGTGCATAATCTGTTGCTGCAATTTAGAGTGGTCAATTGGAGTGGTAAAGCTATGTAGATCAGGTACAAACAGGTTGATTTCGTACTTGTCTGAATGTTGTTTGGCCATATCAACCATAGGTAATAAAGCTCCAAAATAGTTGCCAATATGCAGGTCGTTATTGGCCCTGATACCGGTCAGAATAACCTCTTTATTCATCAATAGAGATTATAAACGAAAAACGCTGCGTGTACGCAGCGTTTTTCTTAGCGTTTCGTGAACTGGCGTTTCTTGCGAGCGGAGCGTAAGCCGAATTTCTTGCGTTCTTTTTCGCGCGGATCACGACCAAGAAGTTCGGCTTTGCGTAGCGTGGCCCGGAAATCCTCGTTCATCTCTACCAGGGCCTTGGCCACGCCCAAGCGGATGGCGTCCACTTGGCTGGCGTGGCCGCCACCGGCTACCCGCGCCGAAACACTGTAGTTATCCGGATCCAGCTCCAAGGCGTTAAAAGGCTTGACCAGCTCGCTCTGCAATTGCTTGCTGCCGTCAAAGTAGTCAGTGGCGCTTTTGTCGTTGATCTTAAAGTCGCCCTTACCGGTCAGGAGCCGTACCCGTGCGGTGGCGCTTTTACGGCGACCTAGGGCGTAAAAATAATTATTGGCCATGGTTATTTCTTACCTTTCAATGAGTATTCCTCGGGCTTCTGGGCATTATGGTTGTGTTGATCGCCAGCGTAAATCTTAAGCCGATGCAACCGGCCGTCACGCAGTTTGTTGACGGGTAGCATGCCGCGGATAGCATGACGCAGGATTTCCGTGGAGTCCAAAGCCATGACTTCACTGGCAGTTCGTTGCTTAATGCCACCAGGGAAGCCGCTGTGGCGATAATAGATTTTCTTGGCGGCTTTGTTGCCGGTCAAGACGGTCTTGTCGGCATTAACGATTACCACAAAGTCACCGCCGTCCACGTGACTGGTAACGCTGGGTTTACCCTTACCAATCAGCAAGGAAGCAGCCGCTGTAGCTACCCGGCCGGCCGGCGCTTGGGAGGCGTCTATTAGGTACCATTTACGCTCAACGGCAGTGGGCTTTAGGCTGAAAGTCTTCATTAACGGTTACCTCTTACACCCGTGCGGCGGGCCGCCTGAGTGTTCTTTTGGCCGTGGCCAATATTGCCGTCCTTAGGTGCGGCCTTGGACTGAACGGCGGGTTTGACTTGGTCTGGCTTAGGTTCTTCGTCCTTGGTAGGCGCGGGCAGGCTTTTTGCGGCTGGCTCAGCATTCTTGGCGGTCTTTAAGTCGTCCACAAAGCTGACCTTGGCCAATTGGGCGCCGTCACCGCGGCGCAAAGCGGTCTTTTTGACTCGCAAGTAACCGCTGTTGCGGCCGGCAAGCTTAGGCGCCAGTTCGTCAACCAGTTTGTTGGCGGCTTCTTTAGTCTGCATCTTGGCGATGATCTGGCGACGGTTGTGTAGATCACCCTTTTTAGCCTTGGTAATCAGCTTTTCCGTATAGGGGACGATCTCTTTGGCTTTTGGCAGCGTGGTTTCGATCGACTCTTCTAGCACCAAGGCGTTGGCCAGACCCTTTAGAAGGGCCCGGCGCTGATCGCGCTCGCGTCCGAATTTAGTGCCTTTGTAGCCGTGCCGATGCATGATTTACCCCTAAAGCTCCAGTTCCGCCATTTTTTCTTTGACTTCATCCAAAGCTTTGTTGCCAAAGCCCTTCAGATCGCGCAGCTCGGCCTCAGACAAACTCAACAGGTCTTTGATAGTGTGGATGTCGTTATTTACCAAAGCATTGGTGGTACGGGCGCTCAAATTAAGGTCTTCTATGGAAGTCATGAGCTCCGCCGGTTCGTCACCGTCCTCACCGAGCAGCCCTTCGCCGCCAGCGGTCAATGGCGCGGCAGCTTCAACCCGGGTCTGGCCAGCCAAAGCGGTGTATTGGTTAACCAGGATGGCGGCGGCCTCC
>CAZWRI010000058.1:0-2229 GCA_964636115.1 uncultured Candidatus Saccharibacteria bacterium
CGGGTTGATCCCTGGCTGGAGCTCCAGAAGGACGCCGCCGACCTAGCCGAACTGGTAAGTTTGGACGACGCGTCAATGGTTACGGAAATTTCCAAACAAGTCGGCGGCCTGCAGACTAGACTAGATGAGCTCAAAAAAGAACTGCGCTTCCAGGGGCCGTATGACGACCATGACGCCATCCTTTCGATCCACGCCGGAGCCGGCGGAACCGATGCCCAGGATTGGGCGCAGATGCTGCTGCGCATGTACGGAAGATGGGCGGAGCAGCAGCATCTGCGCCTTAAAACCGTTGATCAAAGTGCCGGCGAGGAAGCCGGCATCAAAAGCGCCACCGTGGAACTGACCGGCGGCAGCTTCCTTTATGGCAAGCTGGCAGGGGAACACGGCGTGCACCGGCTGGTGCGTATCAGCCCGTTTAACTCCGGCGGTAGCCGCGAAACCAGCTTTGCCAAAGTGGAGGTCCTGCCTATGATTGATAAGCCCGACGAGGTCCAGCTGGACGACAAGGACCTAAAGGTTGACGTCTTCCGCGCCGGCGGCCACGGCGGCCAATCCGTCAACACCACTGACAGCGCGGTCCGCGTCACGCACCTGCCGACCGGCCTAACAGTTAGTATCCAGAACGAACGCAGCCAACTACAGAACAAAGAGACCGCGCTGGCGATCCTGCGCTCCCGGCTGGCTCAGCTTCAGCTGGAACAACACGCGGCTACCATTGCCGACGTCAAAGGACCTAACCAGTCGGCGGAATTTGGCAACCAGATCCGCAGCTACGTCCTGCATCCTTATAAACAGGTCAAAGACAACCGCACCGGCTATGAATCAGCCGAAGTTGACAAAATCCTCGATGGCCAGCTCGACCCCCTTGTGAACGCCTGGCTCGAACGCCAGTAAATATTTACTTAAGCAGATAAAAATTATATAATATACCCAATATGAACATCGCCGAGTTCATGGGCGCTTACGACGTCGACGCCCGTAGTTCAGAAATGGTCGAATTCGAAGAAACTGGCAATAGCCAGTGGCCGGAATTCGACCATCTTTACTTAGAGCTTGAAAACAAGGCTCTGTTTTTTGGTAGAGTAATCAGGGACGTAGTCGATCTGTCCGTGCGCTTAAACCAATTCGGCGACGACGTTGAAGCTAAGCTGGAGGCGATAGACGCGGATACTCGGGACCATTTTCAAAACGATCTGATGAACACCGTGGATAAGTACGACGAGTGGGCGCTGCGGGCCTTGCCGGTAATTGATCGTGAACTGGGCAAGTGGGCCACTAACCCCGATCCAGGCCGAGCCCGTAAGGCGGAAATCCTAGGCTCGCACCTTAATTTTCACTGGCTGAGTTTTAGCTCGATACATCATTGGGCGGAATTCATCAGCTTGGGTGCCGGGGGTTCACCTCCCAGCCGGGCCAGCCTAGCCAACGCCCGCCACTACATGTCCTTATTTGGCGCCAGGCACGTTAGAGAGCGCGAACTTAAACTCCGGGACTTGGGGCGCACCAGGAGTGAATATTTAAAGGGCGAGGTGGACGCCTCGCGACCAGACATAATCGAAGGTCGTCTTAACGAGATCGACGCCGGGGTAGCGTTGGCCTACGCGGCCGAAAAAACCCCGAACGGTTCGTCGTGGGTACTGCCGATGCCGCCGCAGTTCGAGTATCTGGCCGGTGATAAAAACGTTGATTACGCCGTTTTAGATTTGACAAACTCCAGAGCCCTTGGGATCCAGGTTAAAAGCAGCGGCGTGCTGCAAGCCGAGACCCAAGTGGAGGACGGGATAGTCTACTTAAGCGGCCGCCACGACCTGGGCAACAGCTACGCGCTTCCCAACGAGGAGCGGGGGAAGGGCTTTAAGAATTATTCCTACGCCGGGCATCTGGCGATCGCGTCCTTGGCCAAAATACCACCCCGTTCCAAGGAAGAAAGGCTGCTGTTTCAGCGAGCGAATAAAAACCTGATCTGGCTGGTGGGTTACGCGCGCCAAAAGGGTCGCCCAGCGCATCTTGATCGAGCCGCGGAAAACGTCCAATACCACATAGACCGCAACCTTTAGGATCCCTCCAGGCTCCTGGCTTGCCAAAATGTAGTTTTTACGGCGAAACGTTGAACTTGGTGACTGCCCACGACACAATGTGGGTATGGCCACTGCGGCGGAGGGAACAATTACGTTTGCCGGCCGGGTAATTTCCCAGCACGACCGCTTGCACGAACGAATCCACGCCGGC
>CAZWRI010000059.1:0-2968 GCA_964636115.1 uncultured Candidatus Saccharibacteria bacterium
TACGGTACCGCCAAAGACAGCGGCAAACAGACCGGTGCCGTCGCTTTCACTGTTAATGTAGATATCGCTAATGGTGTGGCCGTTGCCCTCCAAGGTGCCGCTAAAGTAGTCGTCGCTGCCAATCGGAATAAAGCCAGCACCGTCGTTCCAGTGCACGCTGTCGCTACAGTCAATGTCTTGGGTCAGATAATAATCGCCGGTAAGGTCGTTATTGATGTTTTGCAGATCTTCGCAAGAGCTGATGGCGTTACCGGAGGGAGGCGAATAGTCCCACTGCAGTTGCGGATAATCGGCAGTCACCGTGGTCCAAGTGCTTTCAAAATCCCACTGGTCCAGCGGCGGGTTAGCGGAACTATCCTGAAAAGTGTCGGCCGCAACGTCTGTACAACCTTCTTCCACGTTAGCCACGCAAAAGCCCGAGCCGGTAGTCGCCGAACTAAAGTAATCGCTGGATAAATTAGTTGCGCCTTCACTGGAATCGTAGCCGACCAAACCGCCCAGGTTGGAGCCAGTACCAGTTATAGCACCCACCGCGAAATCGTTTTGCAAGCCGGTACCCAAATCACCGCCATACTCACCTACCAGGCCGCCAATACGATCGCCTCCGGACAACGTCACGTTGGCGTAAGAGTCAACGATGTCGCCGTTGCTGCTGCCTACCAGGCCGCCGATGACACTCTGCGAATCCGCGTCCATTGAGCCCACCGCATAGCTGTTGTTAATGTTGCCGGAAAATGAACCGACCAGACCACCGATGGTCCCGCTCCAGCTCGACAAGTTTACGTACGCGTCCGATTCGCTAATGTACCCGGAGTTTCCCAGGTCCGCCACGCCTACCAGACCGCCGGCGTTACCGCCGGCGGTCATAGCGCCGCTGGCGTCGCACTGAAAGATTTTCACGATACCGTCAGCCTCGCCAATCAGACCACCACTAATGCCGGCGCCCACGATATTAACGTGCACGTCACCGGTGGCATAGCTGGTCTCTACCTTAACACGCCCGCCTGTTTCGTCCTGCTGGATCATGCCAATCAGGCCGCCGGCTATCGAACTGGCCCCAACCACATCGCCGTTAGCCGAGGAATCCGTGATAGTTACAGAGGGGCCGTTCTGGGCCACGATATAACCAATCAGGCCGCCAACGTAATCGCCCCCGTACTGGCCTCCAAGATAATAGGCAAGGTCAGAGGTGGAATGGGCATTAGTGATTGATATTGGGCAACTGCTGTCCTCGTCGTCGACAACGCCAATCGCCCCGCCGTAGTACGAGCCAGCAGTGTGGTATGTAATCGTGCCATTGGTGACAAGTGTATCAATATTCACCGAACCGCCGCTCTCGCACACCACTGAACCGACCAGCCCGCCGGCGGTGCTGCCGTGGGTATCCACATCGGCAGTCGTATAGACACTATTTAGAGTACCGCCGTCCATGACACCGATTAGGGCGCCCACTTTAGAACTGCCCGATATTGAGCCGCCGCCGGAGTTATCGATTGTCAGATTTTCGATTGTCGCGTTAGTCGTATTCGCAAAAAGCCCAATGCTGTCACTGCCGCTACGACTAATCGTTAGGGCGGAGATAGTGTAGTGCTGGCCGTCCAGGGTGCCCGTAAAATCAGTAATCGGCGCGAAGCCGGCGCCGCTGTTCCAGCTGGAAGTCGCAGAACAATCGATATTACCAGTCAGCTGGTAGGAACCGGTCGGGTCGTCCTGGATTGCTTGAAGCTGATCACAGGTGCTGATGCTAGTAGGGCCAAGGCTGGATACCGTGTAAGTGATAGAGGTTGAAGGACTGCTATCGCCAATGTCATTGGTAGCTTTTACCTCAAATTCATATTGGTCACCTACCGTTAATCCGTCAAACTCCCAGGATGTTACCGGTTCGGAGGTCGTAATGTTGTTATCAAAGCCCTCACCGTTGGTAACGTCACCGTAGCTAATGGTGTAGCCAGTAATCGCCGCGCCGCCATTATCCGTTGGTGCGTCCCAGCTGAGCGTCATACTACCCTCCGTGCCGCCAGGGGTGGCTACCAGGCTAGTAGGTGCCTGCGGCACCAGCAGAACAGCCGCCTGTAGCGCCGGATACTCGGAAGTTGTCGACCACGTATTGCTAAAGTCCCACTGATCCAGGGGTCCATTTAGGCTAGTATTTTTAAAGTGATTAGGATCCGTTCCCGTGGTATCCACGCCGGCACAGTCATTAAGAGCACTGCCGGAGTCGCATACGGTCACCCCGCTGACGTACATATCCCAGGCATTACCCCTGACACCGGTTATATCAACGTCGTTAACCAGGCCGACCAGGCCGCCGGCATAGGCGTTGCCAATAGATACCGCATCCGCTGCAATGCTATTGGTAATGGTGCTGTTGTGGTCCAGCCAGCCTACCAGGCCGCCCACCGCCTGATAGGCGCTAACGCTGCCTATAGCGTAGGCGTTATTAATGTTCCCCTGGTACGAAAATCCCACCAGGCCGCCGGCCCGTTGCATGCCAGCCGCGTCGATCGTAGTATCGGCGTAGCTATCCGAAATCGTGTCGTAATCCAAATCACCTACCAGGCCGCCCACATCGGCACCGCCAACAGCGTTAGAAGTAATAGTGCCCTTGGCCCAGCTGTGCGAAAGCGTGTTAAGCGAAACGCCGCCGTCAAGACTGACGAACTGGCCTACCAGACCGCCTACCTCCCACCCTGCGGAAGTTTGCGATATAGAAAAATTATTCGAACTAACGTAGCTAATATCCGAATTTCCCACGCTGCCCGCCAGCGTACCGGCGTCGTAATCGGCATCATTAATAGTTACGCTGTCCAGGTTCAGGTTTTTAACCGAACCGCTGGAAATCACCCCAAAGACGCCCACATAATCACCGCCGTTAGCGTTGATCGTCACGTTGCTTATGGTATGGTTAGCACCACCAAGCTCCCCGCTAAAAGGGTTACTAAAGTCGCCAATCGGGTTAAAGCCGTCA
>CAZWRI010000060.1:0-3169 GCA_964636115.1 uncultured Candidatus Saccharibacteria bacterium
AGGAGCCGGTACTCCGCCCTCGCCGCCCTCCAATAATTTGGCGACGTCGGCGGTCAATTCAACCAGGCGATTACTGTAACCCCATTCGTTGTCATACCAGGCGACGACCTTCAATAGGTTGCCCCCTACCACGTCGGTTAAGGCCAGATCGACTATTGCCGAGTGGCTATCGCCGATGTAATCACTACTGACCAACGGTTCTTCGGTAACGGCTAATATGCCTTGATAATAAGGATCGGCCGCGGCCTTCTTGAAGACCTCGTTAACCTCTTCTTTGGTAACTTCTTTTTTGGTTACGATCGCAAAGTCGCTAAGGCTTACTACTGGGGTAGGCACGCGGACGCTCAGGCCATTAAAGATCCCCTCTAGCGCCGGCAACGCCTTGGCGGCGGCGATCGAGGCGCCGGTAGTAGTCGGCACGATGTTTTCGGCAGCGTTGCGGGCTTCGCGCAAATCCTTGGCCGGGGCGTCCTGCAACGCCTGGCTAGCGGTATAACTATGGACCGTGGTCATCATGGCTTTTTCAATGCCAAAGTTATCTTCGATTATGGCCGCCACCGGAGTGATGCAGTTGGTAGTACAGGAAGCGTTACTGATGATTTCTCCAGCGTCCTTAAGCGAGTCTTCGTTGACCCCGATTACCACGGTATTGGCGCCGTCGCCTTTGGCGGGCGCGCTGATTATGACCTTTTTAGCGCCACCGGTTATGTGAGCCTTGGCTTTTTCCGGCTCCACAAAGTGGCCGGTCGACTCAATGACCACTTGGACGCCCAGGTCTTTCCACGGAAGTTGGGCTGGATCCTTTTCTGCCAAGACACGGATCTTCTGGCCTTCGACGATAATATTCTGTTCGTCAAAATCGACCTTGTGCTGATAGGCGCCGTAGTTAGTGTCGTGCTTGAGCAGATGCGCTAAAGTCTTAGTGTCAGTAAGATCGTTAACCGCTACGACCTCCAGGTCCGGTCGCTCAAAAGCGATTTTAAAGGCATTGCGGCCGATGCGCCCAAATCCGTTGATTGCGATTTTTGTTTTCATACTCCCACCTTGTTTAACATGTCTTTATTTTAGAAGTTTATGCTCATGCTTTCAAGCTAATGAACTACGCGGCCATTCGCGTCAGGCTGGAAACTGATGCTTGCGGGATACAGCAAGGGGCGCCGGTCGTCGCCTTCCAGTTCCGTAAGTATACGGTTGTCTATGACCGCCAATACCGTCTGGGGCCTGAAGCCCGTAGCCGCCGTGGTATCCGCGTAACCGTTGAATTCGTCTTCAAAACCATGCGAGTATCTGTCTTCCAAAGGATCGCCCTTCCGGATGTAACGCATGGCTTCGCCGTTCATTTGGATCGTTTGGCCGATCAGGCCGCCAAAAGCCCGCAGGATCATTGCTTCCAGCCTTTGTTCCTCTTCGTACAATGATTTTTGACGATTCCTGACGTTCCGCACGTGCTCCAGGACTACGCCAAGCACGACCGGCTCCCCACCCGAGCCGCGCTGCTCGGGACCGGCCATTACTGTTTTGCCCTCGCAATGGAATCGGTGATTACCTTTTTGGCTTCGTCAGCATTGCCCCAGCCTTTGTATTCTACCGGCGTGCCTTTCCAGTCGTTCTTCCAGGCCTTGTAGTTCTTATAGAAATGCTCGACCCGTTTTTTGAAGTTAGGATCGTAATCGTCAACTTCTTTAACATGGTCTTTGCTGATGTCTTTGGTCGGTACGCAAACCAACTTTTCGTCGGCTTCGCCGTCGTCGATCATGTACAGCACGCCGATGGGACGCGCCGGGACCACGGCTCCGTGAACCACCGGTTCGTCAATGATCAACAACGCGTCCAGTGGGTCACCGTCGTCACAAAGCGTACCGGGTACGTAGCCGTAATCGGCGGGGTAAGTGGCAGTCGTGCCGTTCACCCGGTCCAGCGTCAGCCGGCCGGTATTCTTGTCCATTTCGTACTTGTTCTGGCCACCGCCCTTTTGGATTTCGATAATCAGGTTGATTTCGTTGGGCGCGTCGTCGCCCACGGTAACGTCTTGATAAGCCATTTGGCCTCCTTCTGGCACCATTTTACACCAACAAAGGGGTCATAAAAAGATAAGTGGCCGGGAACTCAGAGAGTTCCCGGCCGTAACTGACATGTCTGGAGTATTAGTCCAGATTCTTTCCCGAAGGAGGCGCGCAGCCAGATCTTTTGCCTGTCCCTGGCACTTACCTCGGACCGCACCCGGTCCTCGTCCGGTGCGCTACGAGATAGCACTAGGCGGACGGGCCAAAGAAACCGCGCGGCGCCTCCTTCGGGTAGTCATATTATATACTCTTTAGTAATTAAGTCAATGGAGTCATTGCTAGTCGCCGTACAGCGTGGCCACGGCGGCGTTGCTAATCTTGGCGTGGTTTTCCAGATATTCACGGATCATCAGGGCCGAAGTAGCGCCTTCGCCGGTGGCGCTGGCTATCTGTAGCGTTGCTCCCGAGCGCACGTCGCCGGCCACGAAGATCCCCGGGACGTTGGTCATCAGCTTGGCGTCGGACTTAATAAAGCCCCGCTCGTCTACCTCAACGCCGCTGCCTTCCAGGAACTTAGTATTCGGGTCCAGCCCCACGAATATGAACACGCCGTCGGTCGGGAATTCGACTTTTTTGCCACTGACTTTGTCGGTGCCAAGCACCTTGTTGACTTTGCCGTCAGTGCCGACGATCTCGTCCGTCGTGGTATTAAAATGAACCGTTATCTTGTCTTTATGTTTGTCCAGTTCGTGCTGCAACACCTCACTGGCCCGGAGTTTATCGCCGCGCACCAACATGTCTATGTGGCTGGCAAAGCGCGTCAAGAACATGCCTTCCTGCACCGCCGAATTGCCACCGCCCACTACCACCAGCTTCTTGTCCCTGTAAAACGCGCCGTCGCAGGTTGCACAGTAGTGCACGCCGCGAGCGTAGAATTCCTGTTCGCCCGGCACGCCGATCTTGCGATATTCACTGCCAGTAGCGATCAACAGGGCCTTGGCCGTTACCTCTCCGCTGGTCGTTTCCAGTTTGATCAGGTTATCCTGCTTGGACAAGCTGGTGACTTCGCCCAGTTCGATTTTGGCGCCAAAGCGCTCGGCCTGGGCCTGCATGGCGTCGGTCAGCTCCAAGCCGGCTATCCCTTTGGCAAAGCCGGGATAATTATC
>CAZWRI010000061.1:0-9221 GCA_964636115.1 uncultured Candidatus Saccharibacteria bacterium
GCGGGCGGTTCAACAACCACTCCAGCGCCCGTGCCCGCAACTTACCGTCGGCCGATATTTTCTTAAATTTCTTCACGTCGGCCGCCGACAACTCGTCGCCGTTCTTCAACCCGTATTTAACCAGTTCGTCCAGACTGAGCGAAAAAGCATATTTACCGTCCACGAACGCACTCACCCGCCCGGCATTTTTTATCTGTTGTTTCAGAGCCGTGATTTTCATCGCAATAACCTAATTAACAAATACACCCCAGGTACCGTAATTATCACCTCTGTGGCGTATCCCCATGGCTTTTCGTACCACTGAATTACTTCATGAAAATGCGCAATCGGGCTGCGGGGAGGTTTTTTACCATGCCGCTCATAAAACCAAAAAGCCATAAGCCATTCCAAATCTGGCGAATCAGCCAATAGCGCTCCGGCAAAAACTGTCCAGCCGGCATTAAGCCATAACAGCAATACGAAAAGCCCGACAAGCAGAATGGGATCTGTCACGCCGACCCACCTACCGAATCGCTTTTTAAGGGCTGGACCAAACCCTTCGTGGCCTGGATACCCAAAATGCGGAATAGTGTCGGCAATGAAATGAGAAACAAAGGCTAGAGGCAACGCTATTTCGGGTTTCTTAACCAATACCACGATAAGCGAGCCGATGACCGCATGGGTTGTAGCGTTCATGCGCCTAGTTTAGCAAAACTACTGGCTAGCTTTTTGGGCGGCTTCTACGGTCTTTTTGGCAATTTGGTCAAAGACTTTGGGGTTGTCGTGCAAGTACTGCTTGGCGGCTTCACGACCTTGGGCGATGTTCTGGCCTTCGTATATGTACCAGGCGCCGGACTTCTGAACGACGTCGTTGTTGGTGGCTAAGTCGATCACGTCGCCTTCGCGGCTGATGCCCTGGTTATACATGATGTCGAATTCGGCTTCGCGGAAGGGCGGCGCCACTTTGTTCTTGACGACTTTGACGCGCACGTGGTTACCGATGACGGTATCGCCGGCTTTGATCTGGCTGATGCGGCGGATGTCCATGCGCACGCTGGCGTAGAACTTAAGGGCGTTGCCGCCGGTAGTGGTTTCCGGGTTACCGAACATGACGCCGATCTTCATGCGCAGCTGGTTGACGAAGATGACCGTACACTTGGTGCGGTTGATTACGCCGGTCAATTTGCGCATGGCCTGGCTCATCAGACGGGCCTGCAAGCCCATCTGGGCGTCGCCCATGTCGCCTTCGATTTCGGCCTGCGGGACCAGTGCCGCGACGCTGTCTACCACGATAATGTCCACGGCGTTGGAGCGCACCAGGGTCTCTACGACTTCCAGTGCCTGTTCGCCGCTGTCCGGCTGGCTGAGCAACAGGTTGTCAGTATCCACGCCGATGCGCTTGGCATAAGCCGGATCCAGGGCGTGCTCGGCGTCCACGTAAGCTGCGGTGCCTCCGGATTTCTGGACTTCCGCCACGGCATGCAGGCAAACGGTGGTCTTACCGGAGCTTTCCGGCCCGTAAATCTCGATTATCCGGCCCTTGGGAATTCCTCCACCCAGCGCCAGGTCCAGGCTGATACTGCCGGTGGGGATGGTTTCGATGTTGACGGCGTGGGCCTCGCCCAAACGCATGATGCTGCCCTTGCCAAACTGCTTTTCAATCGTGTCCATGGCCAGCTTGAGGGCCTGGGTCTTACCGCTGCCCGCCGCTTTTGGTTCGTCTTTAGTTTTGGTCTTGTCTGCCACTCCAACTCCCATCTCTATTACTCCCCTTATTATACCAAGAGACTATAGCCCTCTGCCGGGCCTTTGAAAATTGCTGCTGCTTAAAACCGTCAGGGAGTCGTCAGCACTTCGCGCCAGGAAATAATGCTGTAGCCGGAAGTTACTGGGTAGCTGGGCGGTGGCGCGTACAGCAGGTTGTAGTCGTACTGGGTGGTGGTGTTTTCGATGCCGGAAATGTAATTGCCAGTGGCCGGATCACGCACGGCGTCCGAGCTGGAGGTGTTGATCCAGTTCCAGGTCCAAGTCTGGCGCGTGGAGACCGAACCGTAAAACAGCAGTTTTTGGGTAGAGCTGACCCAGCCCTTGGTGTTCCGGTTGCTGGAACGGTAATTAGGCGGGTACTCGACGTCGCCGTTTTCAGATAGAACGGCGGCGTCGATTTCATAGGTGAAACTGCCGGAAGCCGGCGGTGCGTAGGGCGCGATCAACACGTCGCCTTCGGCCACCAAGCCTATGGAATCGCTGCCATTCTTGGTGGAGTACAGCATATCGTCGGCAATCACTACGTCGGCGTTGTTATTAGTGGCCAGACGGCCGGCGCCAATCGTCACCCGACCATGGAACGTCGGATTGGTCCGCACCCAGACGTTGTCTTCGGCAAAGATTACGCCGGATGACGGAACCGCGATGCCGGAAGCCACCGACTGCAAAGTCAGGGCATTGGAATAAGTCGAGCTAGTGTCGTTTTCGCCGTTGACGTTATATAGGTCGTAAGTACCGTTGGTATTAAGGTTGATTAAATAACCTCTGGTCAGACTAAAGCTGCCGTTGGTAGACCGTTGGGGCAGATAAGCCGGCGTCCGGGTGTTGGGGGTCTGGTTGCAGGCATTACTCAGGTTAGCCAGACTGGAGGTGGAGGAGCTTGAGGCAAAGGCGGTCTTTTTCATGCTGCACAGACTAGTACTGACCTGGTTGAAATCAACGCTAGTAACAGGATATTGCCAGTTCGATTTAGAGCGCGTAGAGCAGTTAACGGGAGTAGTGACGCTCAAACTACACCAAACTCCTGGATGGCTGTTGCCGTCCCCGCCCAATTGACTAGAGGGCGTGTAGGTGGAGTTAGTGCTAGTGACAGCATCGTTGTTGGGCCCGTCCATTCGGATGCCTTGATTAGAATGGACGGGCCCATCGGCCGTCTCGTCGGCGCCGAACCATAACGCCGAATCGTCGTTGACCGCGTAGCTGGCAAAGCTTGGCTCGCCAATTTGAGCTTTGATGGTCCTGATGGTGTTGGTGTTCTTTACCTTGCCGATTGACTCAACCGTGGCGATTGTAGAGCCGTTACCCTGTGGCTTTATCCACAAAGTAAAAGTACCCTCGTCCACGGCGTTGCTATCCACGTAATCGTGCACGTAGGGGCCGTAGCCAAGGTCGGCATCCGGCGTGGTGGGCGTGGATTTGCCGTCTTTGAAGTCGCTGGAATTATGGCTCAGATGCCATAAGTAATAGTTAATGCCGGCCTCGGCGATGTTGAAAGCCTGCTGACGCTCCACGTTGTTATTAACCGTGGAGATATTGGTGTTAACCACCTCTACCACGGCCACCGACAACACTCCGGCCAGGATAATGAAGCTAAGGATGGTTGGCATGATGAAACCGTCCTGATCCTTGACCACAAAGTACTTAAGCCATCTCATAGGTTGGTCTTCCTGTTTCGCAGGCTGATCTGTAGCGACATCTGTTGATTGCCGCCAGGCGTTGGATGGTCCGCCGGAACCACCAGATTGATCTGGATGCCTTTGATGGAATGCTCGTCGCTGACGGGTAGGCTTAAAGCGTTACCCGAATCATCCAGATATTGAAAGAGGCTGACGCCGGACAAGGCATGGTAATTATCAATAATGGTGTGCGTGGTCTTTTGAGCCGTTATAGGCGTACCAATTGGGGGGTTGGCGGTCATGGGCGTGACGTCGGCGTACAAAACCGTGGAATCGCCATTCAGATAATAATGCACTAGGGAAACGTAAGTGTCGTTTGGCGAAAAATAGGCGTAGGCCGTAAGGTCGGTGCTGGATTCGGAAACGATGTCCGTGAGTCCGCGTAAAACGTTGCCGATCCGCTGTGACTGGACGGCCAGATTGGTGAATTCCGTCCCGTCCTGTTGCAGCCCGAAGTACTGGTTGATCAGCGTGTTGAAGACCGAAAAAGCCGTAATGGAAACCAGGGCCGCTATGACCATAGTTATGGTCAATTCGACGATTGTAAAGCCGGCTTGGCTACGGCGTGACACTGATACCTCCCAAAGGAGTCGTAGGCAAGTTGAGCGTAGAGCCGTAAGCCGTGACCGATACTGACAGGTTGCCTTGGCTGGCGCCGGTAAGATTGACGGCGCAATTGATCAGCGTGCCACTGGTACCAGTACAGGACGCCGTGTAAGTACTGGATCCCTGGCTTAGTTTGACGGTGGTGCCGCAAGACGAGGCAGTCGCGCTACAAGGTAGGTTAGCCCCGGTAACCGTGAAGGCGAAGTTGCTGATGGTACCGCCGGTCAGGCTGACGTCGTAGGGCGAAATACTCCACACCCGCGGGAAAGTCGAACTGGTACTGAACATTAGTCGCACTTTTTGGTAGTAATCGTTACCGCTGTAAGCGTAGGTAGGAGAAGGTGGCGCGGTTGGATCGTAGATCGGCACGCTGACTGGCTGTAGCGAATTGGTTCCAGAATACGGTACCGCTGCTACTAGATAATAGGTGGTGCTGCCAACTTGGCAACTGGTCGCGCCGGCGTCTCCGCAGAAGAAGTACTGTCCTGGGACCAGGTTGCCAACGGCCGCCAAGCCGTTGCTATCCGTCAGCAACCGGTTGTCACTTGAAGTCGTGCTGGTACTACAAGCGGCCGTCGTGCCGTCTTGGATCATGTCGTCATAGCAATAAGCGGTATTGGTTGTGGCGGTGTATTTTTTATAACCGCCCTTTATGTAGACCTTTACTCCGGCCAAAGCACTGCCGCTGGTGTCCGTGGATTCAACCAGTAGGCTATTGGGGCCCTGGAGTTTGATGGGCAGAGTGACGTACGAGGACTGCTGGCTCAAAATCTTTTGATTAGGGTAATTTGGCTGCAGCGTGCCGGAGGGTTTGATCGTAGTGATGGTCGAGTAACCGGTATTGGAAGCCGTTACCACGTAATCATAGTTGCTACTGTCCACCGGCAGACCGTAAAAAATCGCGATGCCGTTTTCATCGGTAGCGTCGGATACGCTGACCGGTCCGACGACGTTGTTTGTCACCTGAACCGTTGCCCCCGATACCGGGTTGCCGTTACTGTCGATTACGTTCACGAACAACGCCCCGGTAGTACTGGCGGTCTCGGCGACCTTAGCCGAGATTTCGGTGTCCACTTCAGCCAGTAGCTGGTTACCGGCGTTATAGACCGTCACGTCGGCGATCTTATAGTCCGCGGGGTTAGTATCGGTGGACGGCGCGCCCGAAGGTGGCGGATAATTACGGCAATAGGTCTGCTTAAGGGTCTGGTTAGGATAGCTGCCACAGCCGTCGTAAGCGTCGTCAACGTAACTGATACTGGTTTTAACGGTGTAAGAAAAGCCGTTGACTTTCTTAGTCGTGCTAGCCGGAATCGGGCTGGTGGCATAGATGCTCCCGCCTTGGACGGCCAGGTTATCGTAAGGCAAGGATTTGAGGTATTCCATTTGATTGGTCGCCAAGGTTGCCGAAACGGCTTTTTGCTTGGCGACCACCGCGCTGTTGATCAAAGAAGTAAATAAAGCCGTCAAACTGATGGACACGATAGCCAGTACCGTCAGACCAATTACTAATTCCGGCAGCGTAAACCCATCAGAGCCCGCCTGGCGACTATCACGCATATCCTTAATTATAATGCGACTGGCGACCCAAAGCTATTATCAGTACAATTAAGCTTATGCGGATTAACGACGGTCTGGTAATGGAACTGCTGCAGCGCAGCCATCATATGACCAGCGAGCAAATAAAAAGCCTGCTAGACCAACAGAAGAACGAAAACAAACCGCTCCAGGAAGTTGCCCTGGAGACCAACTCGGTTTCGGAGAAGGAACTGGCCCAGCTATATTCCGGTCTGATTGACATCCCGTTCGTGGAATTGAATCCCCGCAACATCAACAAGGAAGTGCTTAAGCTGATCCCGGAACGCGTGGCCCGCCAATACAACGCGGTGGTGTTTGACGTCAAAGACGACGGCACCCACTTGTTGGCCATGGAAGACCCGGACGACGTCCAAGCGCTGAACTTCCTGCAGAAACAACTTGGTACCAACGTCAAAGTTTACCTTGCGACCCGTTCCAACATTTTGGCCGCCCTTGATCAATATCGCGGCAACATAACCAACGAACTGACTCAGGTCATAGCCAGCGAAGACAACGCCCCCAAAGAAGAAGTGGAAGAGGTCAAAGAAGAGGACGTGGCCGAGGACAGTCCGGTCGCTCAGACCGTAAATCTGGTAATTGACTACGCCATCAAGCAGGGCGCCAGCGACATCCACATCGAGCCACGCGAAGATTACGTTAGCATTCGCTACCGCATTGACGGCCAGTTGCGGGAGACCAACAAGCTGCCCAAAAAAATTCTGGCCTCACTGGTTAGCCGCATCAAGATCCTTAGTAACTTGAAGATTGACGAACGCCGGGCGCCACAGGACGGCCGCTTCAAGGTCACCGTAGGTAGCGGCGAATACGCTTTGCGCGTCAGTACCCTTCCCATCGTCGACGGCGAAAAGGTTGTCATGCGTATTCTGAACGAATCGACCAAAGCCTCCACTTTGCAGGAGCTGGGATTCTGGGGCGTCAGCCTGGAACGACTTGAGCACGCGCTCACCCGCCCCCACGGCTTGATTTTATTCACTGGTCCTACCGGCTCCGGCAAAAGCACCAGCTTATTCAGTATCCTCAGCCGCCTAAACCAACCGTCCATCAACATCAGTACCGTGGAGGATCCGGTAGAGTATAAGATTCCTGGCGTCAACCAGGTCCAAGTCAATCCGGTAGCCGGCATGACGTTTGCCAATGGGCTTAGGGCCCTGCTCCGTCAGGATCCGAACATCATCATGGTAGGCGAGATCCGTGACAACGAGACCGCCAACCTGGCAATGCAGGCCGCCCTGACCGGCCACTTGGTATTTAGCACACTGCACACCAATAACGCGGCGACTTCCCTGCCACGCCTGCTGGACATGGGCATCGAGCCGTTTCTAATCGCTAGTACCGTGCGCGCGGTCGTGGCCCAACGCCTGGTGCGCAAGCTGGTTCCGGAGAGCGTGGAGAGCTACCAGCCAGACGAAGCCACCCTTAAGCGCATCCAAACCGTATTCGGTATCAACGAGTCCACCATGCCACACATCCACGACCTGGAACTGCAAGCTCTAAAATCGAGCATCGGTTCGGCAAGCGACCCTTCGACTACCGAGCACGGTATCACCCGTTTGTGGCGATTAAGTAGCTCGAGCGGTGCCAGCTCCTTCCGTGGGCGCCAAGGTATTTACGAAGTCCTAACCCTTAGTCCTTCCATCCAGAAAATGATCGCCAGTAATACCACTAGCGAGGCCATTCAGGCCCAGGCCATCCAGGAAGGTATGATAACCATGCAGACGGACGGGTTGATCAAGGCGCTGCGCGGCCAGACCACCCTGGAAGAAGTAATGCGTGTGACCTCCGAGAACTAATGGCTGAGTTTACTTACACGACTTTGACTGCCGGCAAACAGAGCACCGGATCCGTGGCCGCCGCTTCGCGGGAAGCCGCCATAGTCGCTCTGCGCCAGCAGAACATCAAGCCGCTCAAGGTTCAAGAAGCAAAGGCCAAGAAGAGCCTTTTAAGCGGCTCAATCGGTAAAGGCAAGGTCAAAAAACGGGATCTAGTAATCTTCACTCGGGAGCTGTCGACCATGGTAAGTGCCGGAGTGCCGCTACCACGGGCACTAAGCACCCTTTCCGAACAGGCCGAAAACAAGTATTTCAAAGGTGTAATTGAAGGTATTAGCCACGAGATTGGCAGTGGCACGGCGCTGGCCGATGCCCTATCCAAGACGCCCAACGTCTTTAGCGACGTTTACGTCAACATGGTGCGGGCCGGCGAAGCCGGAGGCATTCTGGACGAAATATTGAAACGTCTGGCAACCCAGGTGGAAAAAGACGAAACGATCCGGAAAAAGATCCATTCGGCTATGGCCTATCCGATAGTCATCCTGACTATCACCATCTTGGCTTTCTTTGGCATCATGATCTTCATCCTTCCCAAGATCGGCGCCATAATTAAAGACTTAGCCGGCCCTAACGCTCAGCTACCGGTCTATTCACGGGTCATGTTGCAAATCAGCGCTTTCATGCGACACAACGCCATTTTCATAATTCCGATTATCATATTGGCGGTCTTCCTTTTCAGGCGATGGATAAAGACCGAGAATGGTCGCTACAAGTGGCACGCATTTTTGTTAAGAGCGCCGGTAGCTGGACCGGTTATCGCCAAGATTGCCGTCGCCCGTTTTTCCCGTACTTTTGCCTCATTGATGGGTTCAGGGGTCAGTGTCCTGGAGGCGCTGGACGTCACGGGCCGGGCCGTAGGTAACAAGGTCATCCAGAAGGAACTTTCCCAGATTGCCGCTAACGTCAAAAATGGACAACAGCTTGGTAAACAACTGCTGGAAGCCAAGTTCTTCCCGCCTATCGTCGGCCAGATGATGTCGGTCGGCGAAGAAACGGGCAAGATCGACCAGATCTTGGTCAAGGTAGCCGACTTCTACGAGGAAGAGGTAGACGCCGTGGTCGATAGCCTGGCCAGCATCATAGAACCGATCATGATCATAATGCTGGGTGGCCTGGTGGGCATCATAGCGGCCTCGGTCATGGGTCCGATCGCCAACCTGAGTAAGCAGATCGGTGGCTAAGAGGTTATCCCCAGTCTTGACAAGCTTATGCTTAGCTTTATAATCAAGCTCATGGAACGGACAACGTTCGCAAACAAAGAAATAAGAATTTAACCATTTAAGAAGGGTGGGACACATGCTCGCAATTAGAAAATTTAAAAACCGCGGCTTTACGATCGTCGAGCTCTTGATCGTGATCGTCGTCATTGGTATTTTGGCCACTTTGGTCATCACAACCTACAACGGCATCCAGGAAAAAGCCCGCGACACCAAGCGCAAAACTGACATTAACGCCATCCAAGGGCAAGTGGAAGCCTTCCAGGCCCAGAACGGCAAATATCCTACGCTGGATAACATCAATGATTCCACCTGGCGTGGAGACAATATGAAAGGCTTGGACCCAACCGCGTTGCAGGATCCCAAAGGTAGTTCCCAGGCGCTTTGCGGCAGCACCACGGCTAACTGTTACGTCTACGCCGCGACACCAAACGACTGCGACAACTCCACTACCGACTGTACCGGTTACACTTTGACGGCCACTTTGGAGGCCGGCGGTACCTACAGCAAACAGAACTTGAACTAAGCAAGTTTAGGCAGTTTACAAAAAC
>CAZWRI010000062.1:0-1913 GCA_964636115.1 uncultured Candidatus Saccharibacteria bacterium
GATAGGATAGATCTGCATCTGTCGGTACACGAGGTAGACCACAAGCGACTGCTGGAAAAACGGAAGACGGCTGGCGAGACAACGGCCATCAAACAGAGGGTGGGCGCCGCCTTTGATCGTCAGCAGGCCCGTTTTGGCGGCGCCCGCTTCAACGGCTCCATGACCAATAAGGAGGTCCGCGAAAAGGCGGCGCTGGCCATTGATTCCAAACAGTTGTTGGACAGCGCCGCCAGCAAACTTGGTCTGTCGGCGCGGGCGTACGTACGGACCGTCAAAGTAGCTCGGACCATCGCCGATTTGGCCGGCTCGATCAACGTCGAGCCGGCCCACGTGGCCGAAGCCCTGCAATACCGCGCCCAGCCCGCCCCACTCTAATTAGTTATTGAACATTCACACCGCCTCTGTTATTATCGGCATAACAACGATGGAGTTAAAAGATAGCTAAGGATCCGCGCCGGAACGAGGCCATTAGGGCCTCTGAGTTGCGTGTGATTGGCGAAGACGGCCGCCAGATGGGTGTTTTAAGCCGCTCTGAAGCCTTGGCGGCCGCCCGCGAGGCGGAGCTTGACCTGATCGAAGTTTCACCCGACTCCAACCCTCCCGTGGCCCGCATCGTGGACTGGGGTAAATACAATTACCAGCGCGAGAAACAGGCTCAAAAAAGCCGCCAAAAATCCAAACCACTAGAGATGAAACAGATGCGCGTAGGCCTGCGCATCGGCCAGAACGACCTGGAGATCAAGTTGCGTAAGGTCAGCGGCTTCCTGGACGCTGGACATAAGGTGAAAATTGCGGTAGTCTATAGGGGACGAGAATTAGCCCACAAAGAGCTGGGCTTCCAGTTAGCGGATCGCATTACCGAGCTTTTGGGCGAAGGGATCGTAGTGGATTCAGCCCCGCAGTTCGCCGGCCGCCAGCTGACCTTCGTCGTCAGGAAGATTAATCACAGTGCCAAAGCTAAAGACCCACAGCGGGACCAAGAAGCGGGTGCGGATCAGTAAGACCGGCAAGGTTTTACGCCGCCGGGCTTCCGGGAACCACTTTTTACAGAAGAAAAGCGCCAGCCGCAAGCGCGGCTTTGCCGGCGTGGAAGCGCTTAAGGGCACCCAGGTCAAAAGCGTCAAAAGGAACCTTGGAGTTTAATTTATGAGAGTCAAGCGCGGCGTCACCGCCCATAAAAAGCATCAAAAGATCCGCAAAGCCACCAAAGGCATGCAACTGTCGCATCGCTCGTCCGTCAAGCGTGGCAAACAAGCGGTCACCAAATCCCTGCAGTACGCCTACCGGGACCGTCGCAACCGTAAGCGCACCCTACGCCAGCTCTGGAACGCCCGCATCAACGCCGCTGCACGCCAACACGGCACAACCTACAGCGTCTTCATCAACGATTTGAAAAAATCCGGCATCATCCTGGACCGGAAAGTCCTGGCCGAGCTAGCAGTAAATGAACCGGCTGCCTTTGAGGCCGTCCTAAAAGCTAGCGCCAAAAAGTAATTTACTCCTTATTATGGCGGCCGAGACTCCAACACAAGAAACCTCAGGGTCCCCCGAAATAGTTGAAGGCGGCTATGAAAATGCCTTGGAAAGTTTAGCGGGCCTAAGCCACGGAATTGCAGAAATGCGTGAAACACCCGCCGTTCTTACGGACAAGATGAAGAGCGGGGATAGGATGCGGGCAATCTCAGCCAGAGAGGCCAAAATAGAAAAGCAAGTATTTGCTTATGAATGGGCGACTTACGTGCTGACAAAAGTCTTTAATATCTCTAAACCGGAGCTGGACGCTGAAATCGGGGCTCGAATAGAACAAAAATATCCGACCACGGGAACGGAGCAGCCAGTACAACCCTCCATTTAAAGCTCTGGGTCTTGCAAAAAGCTTACGCTAAAAAAATTTTAACCCCTAAGAAGGTCTG
>CAZWRI010000063.1:0-1973 GCA_964636115.1 uncultured Candidatus Saccharibacteria bacterium
TGATGATCCGGCGACCGCTGCGGTTCAGGCCCAGATACTCCGCGGAAAGGGTTGTGAAGTAGGTGTTCCACGGGTAATCATCCACGCCGGTCCGCAGACGGGCGTCAATAATGTCCGGCATAGTAGCCAAGCGGCCACCTTGCTGGATGTATGGCTGGGCCAGATGCCACGTGGGCACCAAGCCGTCGGAGTGCCAAAAGGCTCTTGCTTGGTCAGACATTTCTTTCCTCCTTCCCCTTTTAGGGGTTTTAGAGGCTGGATGTTAAGGCACTACCGTGTATATAACACCATAAAAAATAAATATTATCAATGATAATTGGCGAGCTAGTTGTCTACTGGAACGTGTACGGTAACGCCGGCGGCACGCATTATGGTGATCCGCCACCGCCTTTGTGGGCCAAAGAAGCGGATGTTGGGATGCAGCACCACTTCGTGGTGCTGCCCCTGGCCTTCCTCCGCCATTATCTGGTGGACCGCCCGCTGTGAATCGATGTCAAAAGGTTCAAAATCATAACTCTTACCATCTTTTGACCACTTCCGCTTTTCCATAACGCGATTATCGCACTCCTTAACCTACCGGACAACCCGCTGTTAGGAATAAAAAAGCCCGGGGTCGCTGTGCGACCCCGGGCAGGCCATCCGGTGGGCTATGTCTCCCGCTGGCTGTATTGGCGCGTCACGTAGGACGCGCGCGCCTTCAGGCGCTTCCAGCGGCTGGGCCGGGGATTGTGCCGCGTGTGCTGTACGGTGTAGACGTCGGTGAATCCGTTGCCCAGGCAAGCCGTTGCCAGCAAGCCGGACACGTAGACGTCGGAAACCGCCATGGACCCTCGGATACGGAGGGTGTAGTTGGTGACGTCGAACCACTCCACGCCCGAGCGTGGTGAAAACAGCGCGCGGGCGATCGATTTCAGGAGTGGTGTGTCCGCTGCAGCAAAGATGCCCTCGCCCAGCTTGTCCCACTCGTTCCGCGTGAGGCGGAAGTCGGTTCCCCGTGTGTGCAACGGGTTGTCGAAGTGCGCGTTCAGGCCGTAGCCCGTGGCGTCGCTTTCCCACCAGATGTTAAGCACCTGGGACACAGATGCTCACCTCCTAGTTGCCCGATTGGATGGATGGATTGCCGTTTCGGGCGAACGACATAGGATATATTATAACATATCATCTACTATATATCAACATTTGGTCCAGAATCGTGCCGCGAGCGAGGCGAACGCTCTTAGCAAGGATGCATTCGATACTATTTTTGTTACGGGCGCAGAGTGCCGGCAAAGACTTGCCAGGCCAGCAGGCTTTTGGCTACCAGGCTAAGGATAATGTACATCCGCTCGCCGTAAAGATAGTCGCGCCATTTGCCAACGCGCTTGTATTGCAGCCACATATTGATGGCGAAACAGTTAAAGAAGATAAACATGCTGACAAAGATAAAGTAGACGAATGTTGGCGGCTGGCTACCCTGGGAGGCGCTCAGCCACATGTAAAACGCCACTGCTATCCACGGGATGATTCCCGCCAGGCAGCCCACTTTATAGGCCAGCCAACTGACTTTTTCCCGGCCCTGGTTGTAGATCTCCATGGCCAATCCCATCAGGTTCATAATGGCCGTCAGGACAAAGATGGCCACCAGGCTGACAATGTCATAAATGCCCACCAGCGTGGCAATGGCCACCATCATTACGCTGGCGCTAAGGGAGTATTCGTACCAACGGACTTTATTGATCCCCAGATTCAGATTCCGGTTGTACCAACGGTTATATACGGTACCAATTAACAGATGGGCCAAGGCCGATATAAAGAAAAAGCCGGCAATCAACCAGGCCAGATCCAGGTTAAATAAGGTCTTGGTAGCTGGTTCCAGATGCTGGGTAGCTCTGTTAAAGCTCAAGTAGTTGCCGGTTACCGGCAAGCTGAAGTTCTTGCTTAAAAGCAGTACAGCCACGCCCTGCGCAAAGTGCAGAGCCGCCATTTTTAAATTG
>CAZWRI010000064.1:0-22647 GCA_964636115.1 uncultured Candidatus Saccharibacteria bacterium
GGGCGCTTTGGAAATCCAGAATGGGCTCAGGTGCACGTCAACACTCTTAACCCCTGGCAGGTTCTCTACCAGCGATTTAATGTCTCCCACCTTTTGGCCGCTGGCCTGCTGCTTGATCTTGGCCACGTCGATGATTGGCACCGCCGTGGTGTTTTCGGCAATACTCAGTTTGGCCTTACCGGCGGACATCTGATTCGTTACGCTAATGGTTGCGCCAGCCAGGACGTCACTGTTACTTAGAGTCTGGGTAGATTTATCGATCTGCTTATTTAAAGTATCGGTTATCAATTTGGTAAGGTCGGTCTTCTTGACGGCCAGAACCGTGTAAGTGATGGTCGAGGTAACCGATGTACTGCTGGCCGCCTCGCCCAGCGCCGGATCGGCGGTCTGTTTGGGGCTGGACGCCTTAAGAGTGGAAACGAAAACGTAGAGTCCCTTACCCGCCAACTCATCTTCAAAGTCTTTGACAAAGCCGTCGTTGTTGGAGTCGGTAAGACTGTTAGCGGCTTTATCAAGGTCCGCCTGGCTGACGACCGTGCGGATGTCGTCGGTACCGCCACTGGCGGAACCCGTGGCACTGACGTCCGAGCGGCCGGAAACCGCGAAAGTGGCGTTGGAAGCATTGTAGTCGGCTCCGCCCTTCTGGGCAGTAACGTCAGTCGAACTATCGGCGTCATAGGTGTAACAACTACCGCTGGTCCCGCTGCCATGGAAAGAGGTAGCCGACTGCGTGATATAGGTATTGCCACCGCTAGTAACTCCGGTCCCCGCGGGCACGTCGCTAGGCGCCACAAAAGGATTGCCCGAGCATTTCTCGGCACTCATAGTTATGGTGCCGGTGGCTTTATGGCCGTTGTTCTGCTGGCCGGTGGCCGTCACGGTCTTGGTGTCGGTCTGCTTGGTAGTCTCTACCGTGGCCGGGATGGCGCCGGTTTTTTCATCGAGTTTCTTGGCCGCGTCGGAGGCCGTGACGTCAAGGTTGGCCGTCACTGGTAAGCTGCCGGTACTCACCGTGATAGTGGCTTTGGGCAGCACGAACAGCGCCAGGATTATAAATACGACTAAAAGTACTGCCAGGCCGATGCAGCCGATCAACATCAAGAGGAAACGGTCAAAGTTAGGTACCTTCAAAGCTTTGTTCTTTGGCGCCTTGTGCTTAGCCGGCTTGTCTTCCGGTGTCTCTTCCGCGGCGTCGTCGTCTTCCAGCTCGACCGTTTCCGGCTCCTCGCCGGCCGCCGCCAGTTCACCTACCGACCGGTGGTAGTCTAGCTTGTCGTTGGGAGTATCGTCGATCGGCTCCTCTATTTCTTCCGTTTTTGCGGCCGGCTTTTTGGCGGCCAATGGCGTGGGGGCTAGCGGGACCTCGGGCTTGCTCTGCAGGCTTTTAGCCACGTGCAGGCCGACCGCGCCCGCCAGTGGGATCAGGGCCTCTTCGGCGGTTATCAGAACCACGTTCTTGTCGGCTTTGTCCGCGCTGCGCTTGAGCAGCCGCATGTTCACAACGCTCTGCAAAACCGTGGCCCGCTTGGGCAAAACCAAGGCCACGATCTTTTGCTTGGCAGCCTCGACTTTGTCGATGATAGCTGTTATCTCGTCGTCGACGTCCACGTAAATGGTATCTTTGCCGGGTTTGGCCGGTATCTTGGCACTGGTCATACGCGTAATACTTTATTTATTTTATCCTTAAATGAGCCTGGGGCGCCAGCCGCGCCGGAATTGATCGTGTCCATGCCTACCCGCAACAGGCCCATCGCCGTAATCAGCGTGTGGTCGTTAACGT
Organism: uncultured Candidatus Saccharibacteria bacterium; assembly: GCA_964636115.1. Taxonomy (GTDB): domain Bacteria; phylum Patescibacteriota; class Saccharimonadia; order Saccharimonadales; family UBA10212; genus CAYUUT01. Next base: position 1,781 of record CAZWRI010000064.1, read on the forward strand.
CCCCGGTAGTATCGGTTATCCCAACGACTTCCTCTGGTTTAATGTGCTGAACCACCGGTTTTTTAGTAAACGGCAGGTTCTTGTGCCAATCGGAGCCTTCCAGTTGCTCTACCAGTTTATCCAACGACGAACCACCGCCGCAAAGCAATATCCGGTTCGGCAGGTGGTCAAGCTTATCGAACTCAGCCAAGGCCAATTCCACGCCGCTGCTCCACACTCCTATGGTCTTATCCAGGACCCTGTCCATGCGCGAATTTTTTTCTGGCTTGCGGCCGCCACCCAGGCCCACCTTAAGCGCCTCGGCCTTGTTAAAATCGATGTCCAGTTCGCGTTCGATGGCCCGCGTGAAAGCCCGGCCACCAATGCCGAACATCTTGGTGCCCTCCACGCCGCCTTCGTTGACCACTGCGATGTCGGTGGTTCCTCCGCCCACGTCCATTAATATGGCGCTGATGGAGGCATTGGGATCGTCACCAACCACGCTGCGGGCGACGGCAAAAGGCTCGGCGGCAACCGCCAGCAGTTCCAAGTCCAGCTCGGCGGCCGTACGCTCCAGGGCGCCGATGTGGATCATCGGCGCAAAAGCCGTGTACATCTCTACCACCACGTCCCGCCCCTGGAAACCGACCGGATTAGTGACTTTATACCCGTCTATGTCGATGCGTACCAGAGCGCTATTGACCAGCCGTACCTCCACGTCCTTGCCGCCCAATTCCCAAGCCAGCTCCTCGCGAGCCTTGGCCTCCGCCCGCTCCTGGACCATGTCGATAATCCGGCCCATTTCATCGATGCTTAATTCTTTTTCGGGATTCTTGCGGGTAAAGCGTACGGTTGAAGTGGTCCCTTTGACCAGTTCGCCGGCAATTCCCAGAACCGCGGTACGGGCGCTGACGCCAGCCTGTTGTTCGGCCGCCGCCAGGGCTTTGTCGCAGTTGTCTACCACGGCGGCGATGTCGGCGATGGCGCCGGCCTGCATGTCCGTAAGCTGCTGGTGCGTCCTCCCTACGCCAATGATTTCCACGCCGTCGCCTACCACTCGACCCACCAGAGCTTTGACGAACTCCGTTCCGATGTCCAACGCCACCATGTATTCGCCCATCGGGCGACCGCGCTTGGAGGGTTCGGCAACTTTGGGTAATTTAGCTTTTAGCGACCGGGCTTTTTCAAGCATAATCAGATTAGATTATAGCACAGACAAAGTAACAGCTGGTACGCGCCGACCCTGTTTTTAGGGTGCAAATATACAACATATGTTATGATTTTGTACATGGACGGCAAACAGGCCATCGCCAGCGCGCTCCAAGTCATAGGTTTTAACGGCCTAGACGGCATATCCGTTAAGGCACCTAGTGCCAGCGCCGGACTTGCCACCCTGCTTAAAAGGCATCGTGTTTACTATGCTGATTTTGGCAGATTATTGGTGGAGCTTAAACGCCGTGATCTGGTCCAGGTAAGCCCCACCGACCAAGGCTATCACTTTGTTCTGACCATTTCCGGAGTCCACCGTCTACAGCAGATACTGGTCAACCAATTAAAAATTCCACGGCCCAGAAGATGGGACGGCAAATGGCGGGCCGTAACCTTTGACATCCCCATCAAATTCTCCACCCAACGGGCTTACTTTACCCAACACCTCCAGCGCCTGGGGTTCGTCATGCTACAAAAAAGTTTGTGGGTGTATCCGTTCCCCTGTTTCAACGAAGTCGAGCAATTGGCCGGTCACTACAATCTGGCGCGTTACTGTTCGATGATGGAGATCGATAAATTGGATAAACTGGCCACCGACAGGTTGCTAAGACGCTTCGACCAGGTACTGAATACCTAGCGCAAGACCGCCTTGACGCGGCGGACCCCGGCGGAACTGGCTTCCTCTTTGACTATTTTGAATTTTTTGCCACCGGCACCAATTTGGCCGGTATGCTCCACGTGCGGGCCGCCGCAGATTTCGCGGCTGAACGGCTTGGCCGGATCGCCGATGGTGTAGACCTTTACTTTGGACCCGTATTTGTCGCCAAAGGCGCCGGAGGCGCCTTTGGCGAACGCCTCTTTGGTATTTTCTTCTTCCCAGGTCACCGGTAGGTCTTCAATGTTTTTTTCATTCACTATTTTTTCTACCTCCGCGATCTGTTCCGGCGTTACTTTTTCGTGATGGCTAAAGTCAAACCGAGTGCGCTCGGCCGTGATGTTGCTGCCGCGCTGCACCACGTGGTCGCCTAAAACCTCTTTGAGAGCCTGGTACATCAAATGCGTGGCAGTGTGGTATCTGACCACTTGCTCGGAATGATCGGCCAGACCGCCTTTGAAGGTGCCGGCACTGGCGGTCTGGCTGCGCTGCCGCTGCTCGTCCATCCGGCTTTCAAAAGCTTTCTGCCAGTCTTCGTCGACGTCCAAATTAGCACGGAAAGCTTCTTCCAGGCTAAGCTCAACCGGAAAACCGTAGGTGTCGTAAAGCTTGAATATATCCTCGCCGGTCAGTTTGTGCGAACCTTTGGCAAGTTTTTCAAACTCACGGACTCCCGAGCGTAAGGTTTGACGGAAAACCCGCTCCTCGCGGATAAAGACGTCCATGACCGCGCCCTCGTTTTCAGCGACTTCCGGGTAGTCCTTAGTAAACATGTCTATGATTACCGGCGCGACTTTTTCACATAAATCCTGTTCGATCCCCAGCTCAAAAGCGTGCCGGATCGCCCGGCGTAACAACCGCCGTAACACGTAGCCCTGCTGCTTGTTACCAGGCACGACTCCGTCCACCGCCAGGAATACTCCGCCGCGCAGGTGGTCAGCGATCACCCGCATGCTTTCGGTATGGCTGTCATATTTCTTGCCCGACATTTCTTCCAGCTTTTCAATTACTGGCCACATCAGGCTGATCTTAAAAATGTCGGGGTTATCGATTACCGCCGCGGCAATTCGCTCAAGACCACCGCCGTAGTCGACGTTTTTGTTTGGCAACCGCTCAAAACCGTCTTTGGTCCTTAGATACTCCATGAAGACGGAGTTGCCCAGTTCGATGTAACGGCCACAGTCACAATTGGGGTGGCACTTTTGCCCGTATTCGGGATTATGCTGAACGCTTGGGAACAGGTAGAACATCTCGGTATCCGGGCCACCCGGTTCGCCTTGGCGCATGGAACCGGGAGCGCCTTCGCGGCTCCACCAGTTTTTCTCGTCGTAAAAGAAGATGCGGCCGCCCTGCTCGCCGACGTCGTAACCGTTCGCTTCGGATCCGATCTCCACTTCTTTGACGTCCAAGTTTTCTTTAAGGAACAGTTCCCTCCAGATCGCCGCCGATTCCGTGTCTTTGGGAATGTCGTAATCCGGGAAGCCACTGCAGCAAGTCACGTAAATACGCTTGGGGTCCAATTTGAGCTCGCCGGTCAGGAACTCCCAGAACCATGGGATCTGTTCGGCCTTGAAATAATCACCCAGGCTCCAGTTACCGAGCATCTCAAAAAAGGTGGTGTGACGGTTGTCGCCGATTTCCTCTATGTCCTGTGCCCTGAAGCAGGCCTGACTGTCCACTAAGCGGCTGCCGTCCGGGTGTTTTTGACCTAGTAAGTACGGAATTAGCGGCTGCATGCCGCTGCCGGTGAATAAGGTGGTAGGATCGTCTTGCGGCACTAAGCTGGCCCGCGGGATCACTTTGTGACCGCGGGCTTCAAAGAACTCCAAATATTTTTGGCGTATTTCCTGGGCTGTCATCGACTCTATTGTAACAGAGGTGGGCGCCGGACAAAAATCCTTGTGGACATAAGCACAAGCGAGGTATATGCTGGCTGGCATGGGTGGAGAACGGCTGGGCGACGGATACCATGGAGAGTTTAGGGAGCCTAGTGCCATAGAGCGTACTTTGCTAGAAAGTGCCTTACGGTATCCGCCGGACGTCCAACGAAAGATCGGCGGCCTGCTTGACGCCAACGCCGATAGTTTAATGATAAGGGACAGGCTGAGAGCCGAGGCCCAAGAGCCAGGATTGACCGAAGGCCCCAAATCACTCCGAATACGCGGCGCCCGTGAATGGGCCGAGCGGGCAGCCAATAACTTAAATTATTTTGACGCGTTGGTTAAGGAAGTACGAGTCCTGCAGCGCCGCGAAAGGGCCAAAGAGCTCTTTGCTAAGTTCAGTCTCCTGAAATTAATCAGGGGAACTCGGGGATCAACTGAGGATGCCGCCACCCAGGCACTCGTCCCCAGCGTAGAAAACCGCCGATTGGCCGGGAGTTAAGGCTCGCGCGTCATCGCCTAAGTGAGCCGTCCAGAAGTTACCTGCCCTGCCGAGTTTTTTTACCGGTACAAGTTTGGCGCGGTGCCGCAGGCGAACCTGAAGCTTCTGCCCTTGCCGGGGCTCGTCATTAATCCAGTGTACGGAAGCCATTCTTACGTCCCGGCTCCATAGCCGGCCATCCTGCAGGTCGGTTGTAACGTACACCTCATTTTTGGGCATGTCTTTGCCGACCACGTAGTAGGGTAGCCCGCCTCCTACTTCTAAACCATGCCGCTGGCCGATGGTGTAAAAAAATGCTCCTTCGTGGTGACCGATAACCTTTCCCTGCTGATTGATGATATCGCCTGGCTTTTCATTTATGTATTGGCGCAGGAACTCCTTGATGTTGACCTTACCTACAAAACAGATGCCCATGCTTTCTTTTTTGTCGGCGGTAGCTAATCGGTGCTTCTTGGCCAACTCCCTGACCTGGGGTTTGGTCAGTTCGCCCAACGGGAAGATGGTTTTAGCCAAAGCGTCCGAGGTGACCCGATAGAGAAAATAGGTCTGATCCTTGTTGGTATCGGTGGCTGTGAACAGCCGGCCATTACGCGTCCGCGCGTAATGGCCGGTAGCGATCATTTCCGCCCCGTCCTCCAGGGCCGTCTCTAAGAATAATTTAAATTTGATTTCCTGGTTACACATTATGTCCGGATTAGGCGTGATGCCGGCCCTGAATCCGTCCAGCATGTAGTCAACGACTCTCTGACGATATTGCTTCTCAAAATCATAAACTTTGAAATCTATGCCCAACTGAACCGCTACCCGCTTGGCGTCCTGGAAATCATCTTTCCAGGGACAAGGCATATCCGGCAGATCGGTGGTCCAGTTTTTCATGTAAACGCCGACCACGTTGAAGCCGCGTTTCTTTAGCAAAGCGGCCGCCACAGAGCTATCGACTCCCCCCGACAAACCCACCGAAACCGTTTTAATTTGGTAATAAGTATATCAGAGGTCTAGCCAAAGGGTGGCTGGCCGCGGCGCAAACGGACCCTTATGGTCTGGAGCTGGTGTTGCTTGCCCAGCCAGAACGCCACGAAACTGAGGACCAAAAGAATTATCAGAGCCCACCACGGAATCACCCTTTGGGTTTTTACTACTACGCTATTGGACTTGGACGAGCTTTGCTGGATGGGCCCGTTACCTACTCCTACAACTTGTAAAAATGCCGATTCGCCATTCGCGTCGGTAGCCTGTATCGTGACGTTATAGGTACCGGCTGTCTTATAGATATGCTTTATAGTTACGTTACCTGCCACCTTTTGACTGACGACTTCCGGTAGCGTCCCATCGCCCCAGTCCACGCTGATGGCGTAAGGTGGCGTACCGCCACTGATGCTGATCGGCCAGGTCAAAGTTGATCCCGGCTCGGCGCCACGTTTCGCGAACTGAGAGGTGATCGATAACAAAGGGCCGGTAGTCGGGAAGTTGATCGAATACGTCACTCGGACTTTGTTGGACACCGGACTGGCTTGGTTAAGCGCGTCGTAATCTTTGGCCGTCAGGTCGTTGCGGTCGTTGAACAGACCGATTTGCAATGAGTAGCTACCGTTGGCGCATTCAGTAGAGCCGGCAAAAACGTTGTTGGTAAAGACTTCGACTAAAAGTCCGCTTTGGCACAAACCGGTAACGGTAATCGGGATCGAGGTAAAGTTCTGGCCGTTGCTGGGCGAACTGATAGTAGGTGCCTGGGACGGCGGCTTACCGTTCACGGTCCCTTGCAGCCCGATCGAGCCGGACTGTTGTTGGGTAGCCGCGGCGGCCGGCTTAGCTCCCGACGCCAAATTTAAAGCGCCGGCTAGGGCCAGCAAAAACACAAACGCTTTTGTGGTTTTGCTGGCCCGGGCTATTATTTCCACCTTTATCCCTTGCTACCGCCGGTAGGAATGTCGGCTACCATGCCGATGGCGTAAGTATAGGCGAGCCGTGAGCAGTATCAAGGCCAGAAGGATTACGATTACGGCTATCGCCAGCCAAAGCGGTACGTACCAGAAGGTCTTCTTGAGCGTCAGAATGTGCGAGCCATCGCCGTAACTGGCGTTAACGGTAATGGTATAGCGTCCGAATTGGTTTACGCCACTGACCGGGTTGGTAAAGATCCGGGTACTTTTGGGCAGCACGTTACCCAACTGTTTAGGATTATTGAACTGGTAACTATCAACGTTCTTGCCGAACATGTTCTGCACCTGAACGGTTCCAAACGGGCGCTCAAAGCCATTACCCAAATTATCGATCTCAATACCCACGTGATCCGGTTTACCAAAGAAGACGCTGGAATCGCGGGTGCCGCGGTAGACGTGGATGGCCGATAATTGGACCTGCTCTTGTAGGTTGCCCGGGACCGTAACCAGCACGACGGTACCCACGCTGGCAGTCAAGGCCACCTGCCCGGGGGCCGGCGCGTTTTTACCGCTTGGCACGGCTTTGTAACGGATCACCCCGTAATACGCCCCAGGCGGCGTTCCGTTGGGTATGTTCAGGCTAACCTTGACGGTCTTTTGCTGTCCGCGGTCAAGCGGGACGTCGCGCAGATCAAAAACGAAGTTTTTAATGCTGTTGGGGCTGGAGACTCCAGGCTGGGTCAGGATTTTTGGATTTCCGCTGGAACCGTCCGACACAAAGTCATTCACGAAAGCCTGGGCTGTTACCGCCCCCAAAGTAACGTTTTTAAGGGTAATTTGCAGCGTGGTTGTCTGACCCGGCTTCAGGGTGTACTGGAAAAGGGTCGGTGAGATACTGAGCCCGCTGCCACCTGATTGCTGCGCGCCGGCCGGCGCCACGCCGAATATTAACAGCCCCACCAAAACCATTGGCAGCACGCGCTTGAGCAGGTTTACCAGTTTCCCCATCGTTTACTTACCTACGGAACAGTATAACAAAGGTCGTGGTTAAAATTTAGAACTGGGCGATGATCAGGTAGCTGATGGTAGCGGAATAAATACCTACCGGCTGTGCGCTACCGACGTTAACCATGTAAGAAACCGTCATGCGGTTAAAATCCGTTGGCTGGCCGTAGCTGGCAATGGCGTCACCGGGCGGGAATTTGAAGTGGTTCGGGGAATTATAGCCGCTGGTGGGCGTCGCCGTACCGGGCCCCGAAGGATTGCTACCGATGGCCGGGCTGGAGTTGGCCCTTAGGTTGATGCCAAACTGTCCCGTCCCCGGACGGCTGATGTCCGGCGTGGGCAGCGCCGGAATAGTGTTGTTACCGGAGGTCATGGTGGTGCCCAAAGCAAAAATAGTGTAACCGGTCTGACTATTTGTACCGGCCGCGAATTGCGACACGGCGTCGCTGGGCTTGGTGTTTTTAAGGTTGCCAAAATCAATGCTGTCGCCAGTCGCCGAGGTACAGTTCGCGGCCACGCTCAGGCCCACGCAAAGCTTAAGGTAAGGTGGAACAAAGGCGTCGACGTTGAACGATTGGGCCGTGACGTAAGCCACGGCACCGTTATCGTTCATAGAGCCACTGCCATCGGTCGAAGAATAAGTGGCGATCCGCACGAACACTGTCTGACCGACCGTAGAAGGATTAGTAACGCCATTGAATACGTAGCTTGACGGCGCCGCCGAGCCGCCGGCCACCGCGCGGCTTATGACCAGCCGGTTGGCGGTAGTGTCCGCGCCGTCAAGGCTGAATCCAGTATTGCCGGTTTGCGATCCGCCAAGGGTGGCGCCGGCAGCATCCAATCCGGCCGGCGCCGAACAGGTCTGGTCAAATACCGGCGAATTGTCACAGAACTTGAATTCGATCGAGCCGATAGTAGAAGTCGTGGGCACGCTGAAGGTAAAAGTATAATCGGCAGCCGCCGCAACCGCGTAAGTGGAGAGTCGGACGGAACGGTCGGTTAGTTCCTGGGCGTGGGCCAAGCCACCTCCCGGCCATCCCTGGCCAAAGGTGCAGAACCCTAGCAACAGGCCCAATGCCAATGTCAGTTTAAGTTTGTCGATCAACGGCCGGTGCGTCATCTTCGCTAGCATTGGACATCAACCCGTTTAAAAAGTCGGAACGGCGGTAAAGTCAACTTTGACCTGATACGAACCAAAGGCTGTAGTAATCGAGGGAGTGGCGGCAAAACGCAGAATCAGCGCTTCGTCGGCAACGGTGTTGTTGGAGGAAGCACTGGCAATCTGGGTGGAGGAGCCGTTTTCGACCCAGGCAAAGCCATTGCCCGTGCCATAGGAGCCGGTAGCGCCGACATAATTGCTGGACGGCACTAGATGCTCGGAGCCGGAAGCGTAAACGCAGGTGTAATAAGTGCTAGCCGTGCCACAGTTTGTCCCGCCAATAGTCATCCCAAAATCCGCGGTGCCGGCCGTAAACGTGGTCTGCGTGCCGCCAGCGGAAGTTATGCAATCAGCCGGCGTAGTCGAGCAATCGGAACCTAAGATCCTGAGCGCTCCCAGGTGGCTAGTGCCCGTGTCCTGGATGGCGTCGTAATAAACCGCCGAACCGTTGATGGCGTTGGTGCGCATCACCAGTACTCCGTTACTGTTGTTACCACCGCCGGAACTTACCGGGCTAGTGTTGATTGACGTCGGGTCTAGCGTACCAATATTCACCGAAGTACCGCTGACGCCGGAACAACTGCCCACTGACGTGGTGGCGTCATTAACCGTGGTGGAACCGGCGCAAAATTGCAAGATTTCCGCCACCGTGGCGTTGACGGTCAGTGATTGCACAACCGCCGCGGCTACCGTACCGGCATCCTTGCGACCGGCAACCGTCCAAGCGTTGGAGCTGTAGGTAGTGATGCCCACGTAGACGGTGCTGTTGGCGGTACTTGGGTTAGTCACGGCGTCGATTACCAGCGTCTTAGCCCCAGCGGTGTCGTTAGTCGAGGAAGTCCGTTTTAAGCACAGGACTTCCGGGTGCGAAGTCGCTACGCAGTCGTTTGAGCCCGAGGTATCGATCGTAAATGAAGTAGTGTCCGTGAAACCGCTGATAGAGTCAAAGGTTGCCGACGCAAAACTGAAGCCCGTAGGAGCGGTACAGGTACCTCCGGTGTAAGAACCGATGGCGGTGGTGCAGGCAATCAGTTTGATGCCGTCCAGGTGAAAGCTGCTGGTGGCGGTCGTAAAGTCGAAAGTATAAGTAGTGGATGCCGACGGCACTCCCGAACCGATGGATAAGCTTCGGGCTGTTATCTGGGCTGCGCCGGCTAAACGGGGTACCAGAAACGGTATGAAGCCCATGACGCCCACGAGCAATACCGCCGCGAACAGCGGAAGCTTGTACAAATGCCGCCTGTAGCGCGGATAACTTTTTACGATTCGTTGGCGTAAGCTAGCTTTCATCTATCTTTATTTTCTATGGTCCCTTAGCTTAGTTTATAGCATAAGCGTATCTGTTAGGCAATTTACTGACTATCCGTGACAGCCGGTTTTCCACAGCCTGATTTTTAAGCCGGTCAGTAGGTCGCCACGATAACCAGGTCCTGGATCATCGAATAATTACCCGCGGGAGTCGTAAGGGCAACGTTAGCGACGTAGGAAATCGTGAAGTTGGTCTGCCCCCAGCCATTGCCACTACTGCGCGCTATGGTGTCGCCCGGAACGTACTTATATTCATTCGGCGTATCGTAGCCCGTAGCGGCCACGCCGCTGGCAAAGCTGCTGTCGGGTTGTGGGGACGGGTCAGAACCAAAGGTCGCCGGGGACGTATTGGCCCTTAGGTTAATGCCGAATTGTTCGGTCCCCGCCGCTGACGCGGCTTGCGTGGCCATGTTGGTCAAAGTATGCGAGCCGCTACCGCTGGTATAGCTGGGCGGCTGGTTCATGCTCTGGATGGTATAGCCGTCGTCAACGTAAGTCCGGACGTAGAACGAGGCCGTACCGGTCTTGGCAGCGGAGGTATCAAGCGTGCCTAGATCCACCGTACTGGTGTTGATCTGCATCTCTAGGAAGGGTTCATTGGGGGTCAGAAATCCGGAGTATGCCTGGTAATTGGAGCTACTGACGTTGCCCGAACCAATCCCTCCCAAAGAAGCCTGGCCCTGGTAATTGGACGAGCTTTGACCGTTGTCGCCGCCGGAGCCAAAAAAGACCTCGTTGGATTGGTAATTATTGGAGGTGTATTGGGCAAAGGCACTGGGCACCATGAACGCCAACAGGCCTACTGCCACCACCACGACTAAGCGTAAGCGTTCCATCGGTGGCAGTATAGCACGCCAGGCTAAAGCGCCTGGAAGCTGCCAACGACGTTCAATAGGTTGGTTGGTTGATGGTCCAGATCCAGGTCCGTATAAACGATTATGAATTGGGTGGTCGTGCCGTTGGCGCGCCGCAGACGCAGATGGTAATCCCCGCCAATCTGGCTGACGATCACGTTGTATTGGGAGGTATCAGGGTCGCACAGCATGGACGCGCCACTGATCGACACCGTCTTGACCCTATGTAACTCACTCTTAGAATACTGATTGACACACGGGTCGGAGACTCCGGTCACTTCAAAACCGTTGCCATTGACCAGGCGCACAGGGAGCGTTCGCGATACCTCCAGATACAATGGTAGAGGATCCTGGTTGACGTAAATCTTTAGCTGGTGTTCCTGAACTTGGCCACGGAAGTCGGTGTAGATAAATTCGTGGGCCGTTGACGAGCGTTGGTCCAATACCCATTTACCGGTGGCAATCGTGTCCTGGAATTTGAAGTACGCTGTCTTGTAAGTCTGAAAGGTGGTTCGGATCTCGCTATTTTCCGGTGGCGAGACGGCAGGTGCCGCGGGTTTGTCGCGCAGACCCGCGATCACGAACGCCGCTATCCCCAGAATGGCTAGCACTAAGAACGTGGTGAGCCCCAAATATCTCCTTAACGCCCGGTAATACGGCGGCCGTACCGGCCTTTTATATTTGTACGAGTCATTCATGAAAGTGTTTACGCCTAAGCGGATACTGCTTATAGTATAACCAGATAAGCCCTCAAGTTATGGATGACAAGAACGACAAAGCGGAGTTGTTGGACGGGGCGGCCGGCGCTCCGGCGCCGGCCGCCGACCCGCCTCCCCCACCGGATCCCGGACGTAAACCCGGAGTGTTAAGGCTGGCCGAGTTCAAGAGACTTTACGCCTGGCTGTTTTTGTTGGTACTGATCCTGGCCGCCGCGGTCGTCTACGTCACCGTTAAATGGGCCAAGGCGCCGTCCTCGGACCAGAACGGTCCGACCCAAAGCCTATCCGCCCAGCAATTGGCCGCCCTGGCGGCCAACACTACCAACGTGGGCACTTCCAGCCAGACGCTGAACATCCAAAGCAACACTATCTTTGACAACCAGGTGCTTTTGCGCCAGGACCTGCAGGTGGCCGGCTCCATCAAAGTCGGTGGTTCCTTGACCCTACCCTCCATCACCGTAGGTGGTACCAGTACTTTGAGCCGGCTGGCGGTCAGCAGTACGTTGTCCGTAGCCGGCAATACCACCGTACAGGGCCAGTTGACCGTGGAGAAAAGTCTGAACGTCGCCGGAGCGGCAACCTTTACCAACCTTTCGGCGTCGCGCCTCAACGTCAGCAACCTGCAACTAGCCGGCGACCTGACCATTAGCCGACACCTATTGCCTAGTGGCGGTAATCCTGGCAAGTCCAACGGCGGGAGCCTGGGTTCAGGCGGCACGGCATCGGTCAATGGCGGCGACAGCGCCGGAACGGTAACCATTAATACCGGCGGCTCGCCTAGTTCCGGCTGTTTCATAAACGTGACCTTCGCGCACAAATTCAGCGCAACGCCGCACATCGTAATCAGCCCGGCTAACCGCTCGGGGGCCGGACTATCTTATTACACCACCCGTACGACTTCCGGTTTCAGCATCTGTAGCGCCAATACCCCGTCCAGCAGTACTACCTATATATACGATTACGTGGCGTTCGACTAAAAATACTTGACAAGTCAAGTATTTTTAGACGTCCAGGAATACTTTGACCTGGTCGGCCTTGACGTGCATCACCGCCCGGCTGATGCTCATTGTGAATGGCTGTCTGTTGGGTATCCGGGCCACGATGTCACATGGCACCAGCAGACTCATGAAATTCTTGTGGCGCGGCAGGATGTCGAACGGTCCGGTCTGATTGACCGCGCTGATGCTTAAGGCCTGGCCGTCAAAATAGGTCTTGAACGGGGCGTAGATTTTGACGGCCATGGTAGGCTCACTTTTGGCCATTTTGGTCTCCGTTCAGAATGGCCTCCACGCCGCGCAAGGTATCTTCGCGCGTAAAATATTGGCCCTTGCGGCCGGTGAACTGCTCGGTGACGAACAAATCCTGGGTAAAGAACTGGATTAGCTTTTCGGCTTTGGAATACTCCGCCCGGTCAGCCGGCGAAAGTTCGTTCTCACCAATGATGGCGATGATGTTTTTGAGCGATTCGTGTTTCTGCAACAATTTTTGGACTTCCACGCTTAAGTTATAGTGGCGCTCGCCGACTATGTCCGAGCTGAGCAGGCTGGAGGTAGTACGCAGTAGATCGACGGCCGGACGGATGCCCTGCTCAGCCACTTTACGGCTCAGCACCAAGGTAGCGTCCAGCTCGTGCTGGATCATCTGGACCGCCGGGTCGGACAGGTCGTCTGCCGGTACGTAAATCGTCTCCACGGCGGTAATCGAGCCGTTTTCGTTGGAGCTAAGTCGATCCTGCAGGAGCTTTACGTCACTGAATATCGTCGGTTCGTAGCCGCCTTCGCTGGGAATTTGGCCTAGGATCGTGGACAGCTCGTTATGAGCCTGCACGTAACGATACATGTTGTCGGCAAAGAACAGGATGTCCTTTTTTTGCTCGTCCCGGAAGTACTCGGCACTGGCCACGGCGCTCATACCGACCAGTACCCGCTGTACCGGATTCTGGTCCATCTGGCCAAAGAACATGCAAGTATTTTTGAGCAAGTCGCGCTGTTTAAGGGTTTCGTACAGTTCGTGCCCCTCGCGTATGCGTTCACCGATACCGGCAAAGAAGCTCAGGCCTTGACCCCCTTTGGCCACGTTGTGGATGAACTCCATGGTCAGTACTGTCTTGCCCACGCCGGCGCCGCCAATGATGCCGACTTTACGACCTTTGACGAACGGCGTCAAAAAATCAATGACCTTGATGCCGGTCTCCAGGATGTCAGCTTTCTGGGCCCGGAAAGACGCCGTTTGGATCGGCGGTTCCAAGACGTTACGGCGCTTGACGTCGGCGCTAGCGGGCGGCGGCTGATTGTCCAGTGGCCTGCCTAGGGCGTCAAAAATACGGCCGATCGTCACGTTGCCCACCGGAATGCTGACGCTCTGTCCGGTCCGCTCGACCGGCATGTTCTTCTGTAGGCTACGGTCGCCAAAAATATTCAAACAGACTGCCAGATTACCGGCCGCCAGGTGATCCACCAGCAAAGGGCTTCGGTGCTGGTTATGACAGATTACCAACTCTCCGATCTCCGGTCCGTCCTCGTCGAACTGCACCAACACTACCAGGTCGCGGATCGAACGTATTGAGCCAATGCTCATAGCGGCCTCCGTATGCCGTTGATCAGTTCTTTAAGACGCTCGTCCTTAGTCTGACGGCGGACACGGTTATACAGGAACCTCAGCTCCTCCAGCGAGGAGTTAGTCTTGGAGTGAGCCACGCTCATGGCCTGGAAGCGGCTGGCGTACTGGGCTAGTTTGGACTCCAGAATGACCTCGCTCAAAGTAATCTGCATCATTGACCGTTCCAGATGGTCCACCACGGCAAAGGTGCTTGGCTCAAATATATAGTTCTGTTCGCTGATAATCTCTTCGCTAGGGGCGACGTTTTTACCCCGCTCGGCCACGGCCTGTCCCAATTGGATATTGTTGACCTCCTGATTGGTCAGCGATATGTAGTTGGTGTAATAGACACGCGTACTGGCGTATTTCTGGACTTCCTCGACTATCGGCGTCACGTTGATGTTGCTGTCTTTTTCCGGCAGCTTGAAGTGCCGGATGTAAGGCACGCGGTGCTGCGCCAGCTGGACGGCGCCGTGACTGCCGATTACCAAGATGTCGTTGTGCTCCGACTTGTAGTGCTCTAGGGCTTCGGTGATTAATCTTTGGTCGATGTCGCCACTCAGGCTGCCTTCGGCGGTAATCAAAATCAGCAGCTCTTTGGGGCTGCTGATGGCGCCACGACCTCGGCCAAAGTGAAACAGTTCGTCCACCCGCAATTGGGTGTAGATCCGCCACAGGTCGTCAAAGAATATCGAAGACTGTTTGACCAGGTCCTTGATTTGCGAGATCCGCATACTGGCGATGCCTTCAAAGGCGCTGGTTATCTCCAGCATGGTAGCCATGTCGTCACGCTCTTTGGAAATTTCGGTCATCGACCTCATGGCGCCGTCTCCCGGGCAATGGTCGACTGGTCCTTAAGCTGTTCCAGCACCTGGGCGTAGTCGACGTCGTTTTTGACCATGGCCGCTGATTGGTTGGCTTGCTCTTTAAGCTTAGCGGTGTTGAGGCCGGACGTCGGGCTGGTGTCTAATACCAGATCCAGCATCATCTGTTGGGCCATTACGCTATAGGTTTCGCCGGGTTTTTGGGTGAATAACGATTCCAGATGACGGCCGCGTAGTAAGTCGTGCTGACTGTCCAGGGACAGCTCGGTCCCAAAGCGCGAAAACTCTTGGGCGTCGTGAAAGGCCGCCAGAGCCTTAAGCGTCTTGGCGCTCTGGGCTTTCTGACGGTCGTTGTGACCGCGGCCGCCTACGCGGGTGACGCTCAAACCGACGTTCAGTGCCGGCCGCACGCCGCCGCGGAAGACGTTCATGTCCAGGATCCACTGCCCATCCGTGATGGACATGACGTTGGTAGGCAAAAAAGCCGTTATGTCGCCCTCGTCGACCAGGACCAGCGGAATGGCAGTAAGGCATTTGTGGTTCTTGGCCAAGCGCCCGGCTCGTTCCAGCAACGACGAGTGGGCGTGGAACATGTCGCCCGGATAAGAGTCACGACCAGGGCTCACGCCGCCCAGCAGCGAGATTTCCCGGTAAGCGTGGGCGTGAGCGCTCAGGTCGTCATAAATTACCACCGCGTCCTGGCCGACCGTCTGCCACAGATACTCGGCCATCGCGCAGCCCACGTAAGGCGCCAAGTAGCCCATGACCAGTGATTCGAAAATAGTCGATACGATGACGACGCATTTGGACATTGCCTGGTTTTCGTTCAACCGGCTGAGCAAAGTGTCTATGTCGCTGCGGCGCTTGGCGATTAGAACGTAGACCACCACCTGGTCAGTATTACGCTGATTGATCGCGATCTGGGTAGCCATGGTCGACTTACCGGACTTACTGTCACCCAGGAGAGCCATGCGCTGGCCACGAACGATTGGGAATAGACCG
Organism: uncultured Candidatus Saccharibacteria bacterium; assembly: GCA_964636115.1. Classification (GTDB taxonomy): domain Bacteria; phylum Patescibacteriota; class Saccharimonadia; order Saccharimonadales; family UBA10212; genus CAYUUT01. The sequence goes on from CAZWRI010000064.1 coordinate 17,355, forward strand.
TCTATGGATATGACGCCGGTTTCCAGTTGTTGGTTCAGCTCTTCGCGTTCGTAAATTGCCGGGGCGCTGCCAAAAACTGGCCAAGTGCCATCAGAAGCGATAGCGCCCTTACCGTCCAGGGGCTCGCCGGTAACGGATATTACTCGCCCGATGAAATCCTTGCCAACCTTGGCCAGCAGTTCCGTACCGGCGAGCACCGCCATCATCCCCACCCGCAAACGCTGGGTCCCCATGTGCAGGACCGAAACCTGGTCTTCCAAAACGTGTTGGACAAAACCACGGCTACCATCTTCAAAAATCACCAGGGCGTGCAGATTGACCGGTTGCAGCCCGCGCACGGCGATCAGGAAATTATTGACCGCCAGAATTTCGCCTACCGGCTGACCACTGCCAAGCAGACGCTGAAAGTGTTGTCCCCGGTCATTTTCCATTGGCGGCTCCGGCTATCAGTTGGGCAAGATACGGTTTTTGCTGCTCCAAGCGAGAACGCAAGCTCATGTCAAAAACTTTATTGGGCGTACGCAAGACGCAGCCAGCGGCAATGTTCGGTTGCAGCCCCACCTGCACCAGTGCCTGGGGATGTATATTTGTCCGGAACCACACTAGGATTTTATCCAGCGCCGCCGGCTGCGGATCCGCCGCGAAACTAATGTGCAGCTGCGGCGCCTGTTTAGACAACTGTTCCAAAGCCGCTTGGAGACTCCGCCGCTGCGCTTCCTCCAGTAAGTTACAGTGGTTATCCTTGGCCAGCTGGTCAAGGGTCCGGCTGAGGCGCGGCGGCGTCATCGGAGCGCCGGCCTGCCGCCGCGCCGCGCCCACGAAAAAATCGTTCAAGCCGTCCAGCTCACGCAGTAGCCGGGCCACGTCGAACCGGCTAACCACGCTGTTTGGCAGTTTTAGGCCTTTAGGCTCCACGCCGCACGTCCTCAATTATGGCCTGCTTATTGGCCTCTAGCTCCGCCAGGATGTACTCCAATTGGTCGGACAAATCGATCTGGTTGCCTATGGCCCGCAAGACGTAGTGATTGATAATCCCGGCCATCTCGGCCTCGAACTGCTTTAGGACGTATTCCTTCTGGGCCTGTGATTGGGTCTGCAGCTGCTCCTCCAGGAAGTGACGTTGCTGCTCAATGGTGGTAATGGTCTTTTCGATCGAACCTAAGGCGATCTGCTTGGCGTCGCCAATCGATTGTTCGTACTTTTTAAACTCTTCCTGCAGAGTGTGGGTGATTTCGGCGCGCATGTAGTCGTTCAGCTGGGAGGTCGTTTGACGCAGATCCTGCTGCAGGAACATGGCGTTCTCGCCGATGATCTTTTCAAAATGCAGCCGGCCGCGGTTACGCAACTCTTCGCGGAACTCGTCGTTGAATATGTGTTCCACGTCTTCTTTGGCGGCATCTTCGATCTCTTTGTCGGGCTGGCCCTTTTTTGCTCCGCCCTGACCCACGCGCAACGCCAACCACACGAAAGCCGCCGTTGCCGATAGCAGCGAACCGATGACTAGAATTAACCCACCTGTGTTCATTTAATCCCTTATAGCCTTAGTAATAAATATATCCCCAGCAACCCGGCAAGAAAGATCATGCAAGCCATTACCACCACCTGGCTCAGACTGTTCAGTATCGAATGGCGGCTTAGCGGGTTGCGGCCGATGGCCGTCATGCCGCTACGGACGCCTACGTACAACAGGCTGGCCGCGATGATGGCGGTAACTAAAAATATCGCCAACGCCGCGTAGATGCGCAGGGCCGAAACTGAGCGCCCGGCGATTGCCTGACCGATGCTGCGCAGGGGTGACGGGATTGAGACGTCGTTTACTAACAACGGATTGCGGCCTGGGCCGATAGATACCGTCACGCGGCCGATGTTCGTGCCGTTGGCACTGGTTATGACGTTGGAGCTACCGTCAAAAGAACTCAGCGCCTGGCCCAAAATGTTGGACTCGTCATTGGTAGCTTTGGCGCCTACGCCCTGGATGGAAGAAACCGAGATGTAGTCACCGGGACGGATGGACCCGTTCTGGGTACTTACCAGGACCGGATAGCTGCCGGAACTGGCCACGTAAACCTGCTGGCCTTGGCGCTGGACGGTCAGCGGCGCCTGTGAAGGATCGATGACCACCCCGTAAATATTACCGGAATCACTGGTTGATGCGGGCTGGACGACTTCGGAACTATTTTTGCTCACGCCAACCACCCAGCCTGGCTGCGGCGAGCCAGTGGCGTTAAAGCCCTGGACGATGTTGTCCGCTCGCACTTTAGTAACCATCACGCAAAGTAACGCCGCCAACAGGACAACAGGCAAGATAATGCTGCGAGGCGACCACTTCATAATCAGTTATCAGTATAGCGCTTTTGCTTGTAAAACACTATCTGTTAAACACTTGTTAACCGGGCGAGTTCCCGGACCACCCGGCGGACGCTCGCCGGCGAAGTATCACGGCCAAAACTAAACCGCAGCGTGGCTCGTGCCTGCTGGTTACTCAGGCCGATGGCTTTCAGGACGTGCGACGGCTCGTTGTTACTGGCGCTACAGGCACTGCCGACCGCAACCTCTATGCCCGCTTCGTCAAGCAGCATCATCAGGCGTTCGTTGTCAACGCCGTCAAATCGGACGCTTAAGATATGCGGCGCGGCGTTGCGGATAGGACTGTTAATTTCCGCTCCCCGTACGCTAGCCAAACTTTTGACGAATTCGGCTTTTACCTGGGATAGTCTTTGATTCTCGTCCTTGCGGCCGGCCTGGGCCATGGCCAGGGCTTTGGCCAGGCCGGCCGCCGCCGCCAGATTCTCGGTTCCACTCCGCAAACCATGCTCCTGACCACCACCAACTATCAACGGCTGCAACCGGGTACCAGTTTTTACGTATAGTATCCCACTCTGCTTGGGCCCGTAGATTTTGCCTCCGTTAATCGTCATCATGTCCACGCCTAATCTTGCGGCGTGCAAATCCGCGTAAAGCGGCGCCTGCGCCGCGTCAGTGTGCAGATACAAAGGTAGGTTGCCTCTGCGGGAATCACTTAACTTGTTAAGTAATTTTGAAATCTCGTTAAGTGACTGTACCGTCCCTAGCTCGTTATTTACAAGCATCACGCTGACCAAGACGGTCTTTTCGGTAACCATGGCCTCCAGCCGCTTCAGGTCCACGACGCCTTGCTGATTGACGGGCACTTGCCGGTTTTTGTATAGGGCGGCCGGCGCCAGAACCGAGTCATGTTCAACGGCGCTGGTCAGGATCTCGCCTTCCGGGAACTGCCGCATAACACCCTGGATGGCTAGATTATTGGCCTCAGTGGCGCCGGCCGTGAAGGTGACTTCGACCGGGCGGGCGCCAATTATCATCGCGATTTCCGAGCGGGCTTGCTCCAGGGCCTGGCGGGCAAACCGGGCGGCCAGATAAGTCGCCGACGGGTTATGAAAAGTTTTGCTTAAGAAAGGCCGCATGACCGCCTGGACTTCCGGCGCCATGGGCGTGGCCGCGGCGTAATCCAAATAAAGTTTCTTCATGGTGCTAGTCCGAATAGATTTTGAGCATTCTTGGTTGTGCGCTCGGCAACCTCTTCCAAAGGCTCCCCGCGCAGCTCAGCCAGGAACGTGGCCGTGGCCCGGACGTGTTTGGGCTCGCACGTCTGCCCTCGGTAAGGCTCCGGCGTCAGAAAAGGCGCGTCAGTTTCCAGAAGCAAATTGTCCAGGGGAACTTTCTTGGCCGCCTCTAGCTGGGCCTGATCTTTAGTGAAAGTCATAATACCGTTAAGCCCCACGTATAAACCGCGGTTAAGCACCGCGTCCAACTGCTTTGGGCCCGAGCTGAAGCTGTGCACCACTCCCTTAATGCCAGCATGTTCGTCAATGATACGCCAAAAATCCTTCCAGGCGTCACGCACGTGGAAAATCAGCGGCAGATCCAATGCCTGAGCAATCTTAAGGTGAATCCGTAAGGCTTGTTCCTGGGCCACGTGCCCCGAGTGTTGGCGATAAAAGTCCAGTCCGGTCTCGCCAATAGCCACCACCCGATGCTCGCCGGCCAGTTTCGTAAGCTTTTTCTGACTGTTCACGTTGGCCATAAAGGCTTCCGATTCGTGCGGATGTACGCCCACGGTCGCCCACACGTCTTTACTACGAGCCGCCAGAGCAACGGCCGTTTTGGAATCGGCCAAGGCCGTGCCTACGCACATCACCTGCTTGACGCCGTCTTTGGAGGCCGCGGCCAGGATCGCGTCTTCCCGGTCAAGGTAATCACTAAACTGCAGGTGGCAATGGGTATCTACGAATTCCATGGTTCGTCCTAAGCGGTTGGTTTGGCGACCGACTCTTGATGCTTTGGGAACAGTGACGTTGGCAGCGGCTTGAGGACACCGCTGCCAAACACCGACTGGATCTTGGCGGCGGTGTCCGGCATGAACGGTGTCAGCAGCGTAGCGATCTCCAATAACGAAGCCGCCATGTACGCCAGGACCTCGCGCAGATGCGCTTCGTCGTTGTTCTTGGCGATCTCCCAGGGCTTGGTCTCGTCAACGTATTGGTTTAGGCCTTTGACCTGCTCCCAGACCACGTCGAGCGCCCGGTCAAAACGACATTCTGCCAGAGCCTGTTCAAAGCCCGCCACGTCGTGATCTGGAGCCGGGATGTCACCGATCAAGCCTTTCTGGTACCGGGTAATCATGGCCGCGGTGCGTTGCACGGCGTTGCCCAGCTGGTCCGCCAGCTCGTCGTTGTAAGCGGCTTCCATCCGGGACCAACTGAAGTCGCCGTCTTCGTAACTGGGAACGTGCCGTAAAAAGAAATACCGGAAGGCGTCTACCCCGTATTTGGCAATGATTTCCGAGGGCGCTACCACGTTACCTAAAGACTTGCTCATCTTCTTGCCGTCAACCTCTATGAATCCGTGCGCGTACAGCATTTTTTCCGGCGGCAACCCCAGACCCATCAACATTCCCGGCCAGATCGCCGCGTGAAAACGGGTAAGATCCTTACCTATCACCTGCACGTCGGCCGGCCAGAACTTCTTAAACTCCGGTTGCTCGGGGTAACCCAGAACCGTTATGTAGTTCATCAAGGCGTCGAACCAGACGTACATTACCTGGGTCTCGTCGCCTGGTATGGGCACGCCCCAGGAAATCTTATCCTTAGGCCGGCTGACGCTGATGTCTTCCAGGCCTTTGTTAATCAGAGCCAGGATTTCGTTCTTGCGGCTGAGGGGGACGACTTTTAGCGCGTCCGTCTCTATGGCTTGTTTGATTTTAGGTCCGAAAGCGCTCAACTTGAAGAAGTAGTTTTCTTCTTTGAGTTTTTCA
>CAZWRI010000065.1:0-12753 GCA_964636115.1 uncultured Candidatus Saccharibacteria bacterium
TACTACGTACAGAACTGGAGTATCTGGATGGATTTGACGATTATCATCAAGACGTTCAGATTGCTGCTAAGCCGTATTGGAGCAAAGTAGCTTGAAAGTCGCGATTGTTCACGACTGGTTTGTGGGTGGTGGCGCCGAGCGGGTCGTTGAGCAACTGCACAAAATGTACCCCGAGGCGCCGATCTATACTTCGTTTTGCAGCGACGAATGGCGCAAAAAGCTGGACCACAAAGTGATTACCGGTTTTCTGCAAAGATGGCCCTTCCCCGCTTTACGGAAATTCGTGCCTTTTCTGCGCATCTGGTGGTTCAGCCGGTTGGATTTTGACGACTACGACCTAGTGATCAGCAGCTCCGGCGCCGAAGCCAAGGGCGTAAAGGTCAGCAAGCCCACCCTGCACGTAAATTATTGTCACGCGCCCACGCACTATTACTGGTCGCGGTACGAAGAATATCTGAAGAGCCCGGGATTCGGTTTCTTTGATCCACTGGCACGCTTTGGCCTAAAGCTGCTGGTCGGGCCACTCCGCAAATGGGATTACAAGGCGGCCCAGCGACCCGATTTTATAATCGCCAATTCCAACTACACCAAGGACAGGATCAAAGAATATTATGACCGTGACGCCGTAGTGATTAATCCGCCGGTAGACGTTGAACGGTTTGCCGGCACGGCCGACGAACCCCGCCGGGGATTCGTGACGGCCGGCCGGCAAACACCCTACAAACGGATCGACCTGGCCGTCGCCGCTTGCACCGAACTAGAGCTGCCGCTGGTCGTGATAGGCAACGGGCCGGACCATCGTCGCTTGCAAAGAATGGCCGGTAAATCCGTGACCTTCCTACGCGGCAAGGACGACCAAGAGGTCGCGCATTACTTTAAGACCTCGGAGGCCTTTATCTTCCCTGGCCTTGATGATTTTGGCATCACGCCCGTGGAGGCGTTGGCCGCCGGCACGCCGGTCATAGCCTACAAGGCCGGCGGCGCCCTGGATTACGTCACGCCTAAAACCGGCCTGTTCTTCAGCCAGCAAACCACCCAATCGCTAGTGGCCGCTTTACAAAAATTCAACGCGGCCAACTTCAAACGTCAGCAGCTCCAGAAATCCGCCGGCCAATTCTCGGCTAAAAATTTCCGCGACCACGTGTCCGACTTCTTAAGTAAAGCCCTTGGACCCCGTGAATAATTTCCAGACTATTTTTAAAGCCTACGACGTGCGCGGGACTTATCCCGCGCAAGTTAACGAGAAGGTTGCTCGTAGGATAGGCGAGGCCTACGCCGCCGTCCGCAAGCCCAAGAAAGTCGCCGTCGGGCGCGACGTCCGAGCATCCGGCGCTAAACTCAAGGCAGAACTTATAGCAGCTTTGCTTGACGCCGGCGTGGACGTGGTGGACATTGGCGTCATCACTACCGACCAGTTGTACTTTACGGTAGGTAATTATGGATACGACGGCGGAATTTCTGTCACTGCCTCCCATAATCCGGGTGAGTATAACGGCTTTAAATTTTCCGAAAAAGGTGGCTCGCCAATCGGCAGTGAAGACCTGATTGCCCTACGCGACTGGGCAGCTTCCGACAAAAAGGGCCTGTCCGGCAAAGGCAATTTGTCGGAATTAGAGATAATCGACGACTACGTCGACCACTTATTAAGCTACGTTGACGCTAAGACCATCAAACCGCTGCGTATCGTTGCCAACGCCAATTTTGGCGCCGTTGGCCGTGGCATGGATAAGGTGGCCGCTAAACTAGGGTTAAAGCTGGAACGGCTTAACTGGCAAGAAGACGGTACCTTCCCAAAAGGGCCTCCTAATCCGTTACTGCCGGAAAACCGCCAGGAAACGATCGCCGTAGTTAAAAAAGTCAAACCCGACTTGGGCGTGGCCTGGGATGCCGACGCCGATCGCGTGTTCTTCTTTACTGGCGGAGGCGAGTTCATCCCAAGCTGTTATGCACTCTCGTTATTGGCAAAGGAGTTCCTTAAAAAACGACTGGGCTCTAAAATCGTCCACGACGTGACCTTACGCTGGGTGGTGGACGACGCCATCACGGCCGCCGGCGGACGGCCGGTGCTAAACCGAGTCGGCCATAGCTTTATAAAGGCCCGCATGCGTCAGGAAAAATCACCGTTCGCCGGCGAATCCAGCGGACATTACTATTTCCAAAAAAGTTTCTACGCCGACAACGGCATCGTGCCGCTATTGATGATAGTCGAGATGCTCTCCAGAACCGGCAAGAGCCTTGAGGAATTGGTCGCGCCGCTACAAAGCCGATACTTCATGATCGACGAGACCAATTTTAAAGCCGAAAACCCGTCAGTAACAATCGCCAGAATAGAAGAGGCTCTTGGCAGCGAAGGTCAAGTTGATAAAACCGACGGCGTTACCATCGAAGCCAAGGACTGGCGCGTCAATCTAAGACCGAGCAACACGGAGCCACTGATCAGGTTAAACGCCGAAGCCCGCAGTCAAAAAGCTTTGGATAAAATCGTCCAGGAAGTCATTGATTTAATAAATACTTGACTAGTCAAGTATTTTTACCACTGGACTTGTCCCAGTCGTTCAAGAACCAGCTGCTGGACCATTTCTTATCTTCGCCGACTCCAAAGACCACTTTGGTCTTATGTTTTTGACAAACTTCCCACTCGCGGATAGTCGAAGGGTCAACGGTATCGCCGCCCTTGGTATAGACGTGGGGCCTGACGACTTCCAGCGCTTCGTTGACGCTCATGTCCCCCTTTATCTCGAACGGTATGACGTAATCGACGTCAGCGATGCCGCTGACGATCAGACTGCGGGTTTCCAGATTTTGGAATGGTTTGCCTTTTTTCTGTGACAGGAACCAGTCGCCGTTAACTATGACGACCATGGTGTCGCCATACTTTTTACTTTGGATGATCAGGCTGATGTGGCCGGGGTGGATGGGGTCAAATCCACCGCTGGTGGCTACGACCTTGCCCAACTTGGGCCTAAGTTTGGCGAACTCTTCCAATGACACGATTGGCGCGCCCCAAGCCGTCTTCATTCGGAAAATTATACCAAAGTAGACCGGCCAATAGTTATAATGTAGGGGTATGAAAATCCTGGTGAGTGGCGGCGCGGGCTTTATCGGCTCTAACTTTGTGCACTACATGCTCAAGAAATATCCCGATTACAAGCTCGTGGTCGTAGATGCCCTGACTTATGCCGGTGACCGCGGCCGGCTGGCCGCGGTCACCGACAAAATCGAATTCGTACAGGCCGACGTGTGCGACCACGCCAAAATGCTTGAGGTCTTAAAGGGTGTGGACATGGTGACGCACTTTGCGGCCCACAGCCACGTGGACCGTTCCATCGCCGATCCTGGTCCGTTCCTACAGACCAATATCCTGGGTACGGATTCGATAGCCCGCGCGGCCCTGGAAAGAAACGTCAAACGCTTCCACCACGTGTCGACCGACGAAGTATTTGGCAGTCTGAAGCTGGGCAGCCCGGAAAAATTCAACGAACAGACTCTGTACGACCCCCGCAGCCCCTACTCCGCCAGCAAGGCCGCCAGCGACCACCTGGTCCGGGCGTACGGCGAGACTTACGGTCTGCCTTATACCATCACCAACTGTTCGAATAACTACGGCGCCTGGGACTCACCCGGCCGGGTAATCCCGGTATTCATCACCCACGCCATGGACGGCCAGCCCCTACCTATTTACGGTACCGGCCAGGCAATCCGAGATTACCTATTCGTTGAGGACCATTGCAGCGCCATCGACCTGGCTTTACATCAAGGCGAGGTCGGCGAGACCTATTGCGTTGGCGGCGGCGCCCAGCGTAGCGGCGTACAGATCGCTCAGACCATTCTGGAAATTCTGGGCAAGCCCAAAGATTCGGTGCAGTTCGTAGCCGATCGCCCTGGGCACGACATGCGTTACGACATCGATCCAAGCTATATAGAACAAAAGCTTGGCTGGAAACAGAGCGTCTCTTTTGAGGAAGGCATCCGGCGTACTATTGACTGGTATAAAGCCAACGAAGCCTGGTGGCGGCCATACGCCCAACGCTTTGACTCAATGCGCAACAAAGGGCTTTATAACACCAAGAAGGACCAAGCGTGAGCAGCGAGCTGACAGTCAAGCCAACGGCCATCCCCGGGCTTTTGGTAATTGACCTGGTGGTACATGGCGATAGTCGCGGTTGGTTCAAAGAGAATTATCAGAAAGAAAAGCTGGAAAAACTTGGATTGCCGGAGTTTGAAATAGTCCAAAACAATATCTCTTTCAACGCTGACGCGGGAGTAACGCGCGGCCTGCACGCCGAGCCGTGGGAAAAATTTATATCGGTGGCCAACGGCAAGGTGTTTGGCGCCTGGGTGGATCTGCGGCCAGGAGATTCCTTTGGCAATCTGGTGACCATGGAAATTACACCCGATAAGGCTTTTTTTGTGCCGCGCGGCGTAGCCAACGGTTATCAGACGCTGGAACCGAACGTCAGCTATACTTATCTGGTTAACGGACACTGGTCGCCGGACGCTAAATACGCCGCGGTAAATCTGTTTGACAAGCAGCTAGCCATAGAATGGCCGATAGCGGAAAATAAGGCGATTGTTTCCGAAAAGGATCAGGCTAATCCAGCCTTGCAAGACGTAATTCCCATGGAGACTTAATGGAAGAGAGCAGGCTTTTCATAGTAGGCGCTAACGGGCAGTTGGGAACGGCTCTGGGGATTAAATACCCCAAAGCCCAAAAAGCCGACGTCAACGAGCTGGACATAAGCGACCCTAAAAGCGTGCAGGGACACGATTGGTCCGGCGTGGACGTAATCCTTAATGCCGCGGCCTATACCAACGTGGACGGCGCCGAAACGCCTGAGGGCCGGATATCGGCATGGGAAGTCAATGCCCAGGCTGTCGCCAACCTGACAAAAGTGGCCGCGGAGAATAACCTAGCAGTGGTTCATATTTCTACCGATTACGTCTTTGACGGTACTAAGGACCCGCACAAAGAGGACGAACCGCTCAGTCCGTTGAGCGTCTACGGCGCCAGCAAGGCTGCCGGCGACCTGGTCTTATCAACGCACGCCAGGCACTACATTCTGCGCACTTCCTGGGTTATTGGCCAAGGCAAGAATTTTGTCCGCACCATGCTAGAGCTGGGCCAAAGGGGTATCGATCCTACCGTGGTTGCCGACCAAGTGGGGCGTCTGACTTTTACCGACGAACTGGTCAGGGCTATAGATTACTTGCTGTCCACTAAGGCCGAATTTGGTACCTACAATGTCACTAACGGCGGCGAACCGGCCAGTTGGGCTCAGATAACACGCGCTATTTTTAAGACCGCCGGCCTGGCCAACAAGGTCACGGATACTTCAACTGCCGAATATTACAAAGATAAACCGGGTGCCGCCCCCAGGCCATTGCGCAGCACCTTGGACACGACCAAAATCGAGGCTACCGGATTTAAACCGACCGATTGGCGCGCTGATTTAGAAAACTACGTAAAGAAGGAGTTGAGCGAATGAAGGGCATTGTCCTGGCAGGCGGTTCGGGTACCCGGCTATATCCCATCACCCTGGCTAACAGCAAGCAGTTACTACCGGTATACGACAAACCGATGATCTACTACCCTATAAGCACCTTAATTAACGCCGGTATCAGCGACATCCTGATCATTTCGACGCCGACCGACCTGGACCGCTTTGAGCACTTGCTGGACGACGGCAGTCAGCTCGGCTGTCGTTTTAGCTATAAAGCCCAGCCGGAACCACGCGGCCTAGCCGACGCTTTCATCGTGGGCGAAGAATTTATTGGCAGTGATAAAGTCGCGCTGATCCTAGGGGACAATATCTTTTACAGCAGCGGTCTGGAAGAAAATCTTAAAAGCTACACCGATCCGGAAGGTGGCATCGTTTTTGGCTACCAGGTCGCGGACCCGGAGCGTTACGGCGTAGTCGATTTTGACGAATCCGGCAACGCCACTTCAATCGAAGAAAAGCCGGCCCAGCCCAAATCCAACTATGCCGTGACCGGCCTCTATTTTTACGATAACGAAGTCGTGAAAATCGCTAAGAATATCCAGCCAAGCGCTCGCGGCGAACTGGAAATCACGGATATCAACAACCATTATTTGCAACAAGGGAAGCTTAAGGTCAGCCTACTGGACCGCGGCTCGGCCTGGCTCGACACCGGCACTTTTGCCAGTCTTAACCAGGCCTCGCAGTTCGTCCAGGTGATAGAGGAACGCCAAGGCGTGAAGGTCGGCTGCATCGAGGAAGCCGCTTGGCGCCAAGGGTTCATCGACGACGGCCAGCTACGCAAATTGGCCGAAGGCTTGACCAAGTCCGGCTACGGCCAATACCTGCTTTCGTTAATCTAGCGACATGACCAGCTTCATAGTCACCGGTGGTGCTAAAAAACCGCTCAAGCAACCGATTATTCTGGCAAGCTTCCCCGACGGCGAAATACATTGCCAGATTCCGGACGTACGGGGCTACAAAGGCAAAAAAGTAATGGTGTTCCATCGGCTCTACCCCAGACAAGACCGTCGTATCCTGGAATTGATCTTTATGCTCAATCTACTTAAAGCGAATGGCGTTGGGCCGATAGCCGTGTTCGCGCCTTACCTGCCCTACAGCCGTCAAGACAAAGCCAAACATCCGGGAGAGGCTTTGGGCGGCAGAATAATCTGCGACCTAATAGCCGGCGCCGGCTGCTCGGAGCTGTATACGCTGGATTGCCATTTCATGAAAGGGCGCCCGGGTGCTAAGGTCGGCAAGATGGCCATTCACAACCTTAACGTCAGTAAAGATCTGATCGAATTCTATGCCAAATCTCACCAGGATTTTGAAGTAATCGGTCCGGACAAGGGCTCAAGCTACATGACGGCTAGCGTCGCCGGGCAGAACCTACGCAAATCCAGAGGAGCATACGTTTACCACTCCAAAGGCTCCGTAGAACGAGGCGTGAATCTCATGAAAGCCGGGCACGTAAAGCTCAGAACCGGTTCGGTTCTGCTGGTGGACGACATGGTAAGCTCAGGGGGCACCTTGCTAAAGGCTACTGCCGCGCTGCGTGAGCTGGGGGCCAAGAACGTAGCCTGCGTGGTTACTCACGGGCTTTTCGTGGGCGATTCGCTGTCTATGTTATCGGATCAATTGAAGGTAATCCTTTACACCGACAGCGCGCGACGACAAGGCGCTAGCCTCAAAGTTGAGGATATTTTTTGGGACCGAGTCGTCCCCGCATGGAACGCCTAGCCTTTGCTAAGTGATCGGTTAATACTGAGCAGCCCACTCCTAAGTTTCGTTAGAACCGCCCAAGTCACAGGGTTGTTGAGCCGCAGATTGATCTTGAAACCCGCCTTCCAGTAGGCTTTCTGATAGTCTTTGACCAGTTTCCAAGGCATCAACAGATACAGCCACAGCGGCAGCGAAGGATAGCCCATATAGTAGACGCTGTATACCTTTCCTAGGCCGGGCTGATGCAGCGTCACGCCGAACAAAGCGGCACTCTCGTCACTGGGGTCGTTGATAATCTTCCGAATTGGCTGCATGGCTATGCGTTTAGGTATAACCAACGTGGTGAACGGCCGGGAGAAAAACAGCCAATCATCAATGAACTGCATGCCTCCGGCCTGGATATCGCGGATAAGTTCCGTGTTCCCAAGATCGATGTCGTCTTCTATCGGCTTGAAGCCTTGGGTTGTTTTTGACAGGCCGACTATACTGCCAGATTCGCCGGAGAACATCAGCTCCAGAAGTTCTATGCAGCGGTAGACTACCTCGTTAAAAATCCCTTCGTCCCCTTGATACTCCGCATATAGCGCCCGGGCTCTGAGGCGAGTTTCGAAATCCGCTAGTTTAAACCGGGCTTCGTTCCTCAGCCCAAAATAGAACCCCTCAATGTCCACAAGCTGTCCAAACGTGTTTTCCATGCCAGCCTGAAGATTGCCGTACCAGCCAATATCTACCACGCCGACTTTTTGATGATCAAAAAAGCCGATACTGGCCAAATATTCTTCGAGTATCCCCCGCTCTTTCCTGGCTTGAGCCAGCAGCTGGGGACGAAGCGCCATCAATAAGCGCCGTAGTTTATGTAGATCCTCTTTGGACCGAATCCAGGAGTTTTCGCTTTTAAAACCGGCCCGCTTGATCTCTTTGACTAGTGAGGCTGGATCCAAACTGAAAGTCCGCAACATGCCGCCCACCTGGTTATCAACGGCGAACTGCGTCAAAAAGCTCAAGTTAGGCTCCACGTCTTTGATTCCCGGGAACGACAACACGCGACGTGAAGCGTACATGTAGGTAGTCCGAGGGCGTTCTTTAGGAAAGAGTTGGTTGTAGGCTTTTTGCATTATCTTGCCGTCGCGGGCCAGAAAATAAAGGTGATCGACGCCGGAATTAGTAGCGGCCTCGTGTAGCCAGCCACAGAATGCCACCAACAAGGGCCCAAGGGCGCGGTAACCGATTTTCTGGACCGTGGAGCGATGGTTGCCGTAAAAATAGTTATATAGGATCAAACCATAGGCCAGACTGACGGAAGCCGGCAGATTGTATTCGGAACTTGGCATCTGGTACAAGAAACTTAACTGGTTTTCGTCCTTGCCTCGTTCAAACAGACTGGGGAGATGGCAGGTTCTTAGACCCGCCGTCTTAGCGTTTTGTATGTCGGTCAAGACGTTGTCGCCGACGTGCAATATCTCTTTAGGCTTGACGCCGGTCTTATGCACCAACTTGTCGAATATCTGGCCGGTGACCTTGCTTACCTTATCGTCACACGACACCATTAAGCCCGTAAATCTGGAGTAGCCAGCGTTTATCAGCAATTGGCTTATAGCTTTAGCTGGCAAGAACATGTCCGAAACAAACCAGATTTCCTTACCCGATTTGAGCGCGTAATCGTAAAGCCGCCAGACTTCCGGGTTCACCAGACTGATGTGTTTCTCCACTTCTTGCTCCAGTATCATCAGCCGACGAGTCAACTCAGGACTAAGGTCATTCTTATCGCCCAATTCTTGGTAGATTTCTTCTATGGTGTAAACTACGTCTTTGGCCTGCTTCTCCCAGACTGACCGTTCAGCCTTTATCCGTTCGGCCTTGAAATCAAATCCCAAGTAGCCGTCGCAATCGTTATATCTTTCCACTACCAGGGTAAATACGTCGGTTGGCAATAGACAGGCCCGCGTAATCGCCGTGTCAAAGACGTCAAACGACACCACGCGCGACTTGTCTATGAGCGCGCGGGCAGAGTCGTTGAATTCAAACATTACGCCGGATCTCCAATTTATTGAATAGCTCGGTCACTGATTTGCGTAGCGGTTTTTTAAGGCCGCGGAAAATTATTGCCACCGGCCAAGTAACGGCCCGGGGCAGACCGCCCGTGGCGGCCTGGCGGACAGCGGCCGGCGCGGGCGGTGACGTAGCTGACTGATAAGCGGTACGAGCGCCTTCCCTTTCCCACTGACCGATATTCACCAGAAAGCCCAGCCCTACCTGCTTTTCATCGAGCTCTTTCCTAAGGTAGGCATTGCGGGCTTTGATGTCGTGGAGCATGTGGACGTTGGGCACGCCTTGGGTCATGACGATGCTATTCCGATACTGGGCGTCAGCGTTCAAATCAAGCCGGTGATGATAAAAAGCCAGAGGTTTAGGGATGATGTCTATGTCGTACAGCCTTAGAAACCGAAGGTTGAAGTCCCAATCGCCTAAGACCGAAAACTCTTCGTTAAAGTAGCCGATCCGCCTAAAAACGGTGCGGCGGAACACGAACGCTATCGGTGGGAAAAAATTGACCTTAACCATGTCGTGCAGGGCGACTTTTTCCAGACGCTGCTCAAAGACTTCCCGCCGGTCGGTGAACACAGCGCCGTTTTCTATGTGTTCTATGACTCTGATGGTGCCGGTTATCACGCCCATACTTTTATGCCGTTCCAGGAAATCGACTGTCTCCCGCAGGAAGTCCGGGTGCCAGGAATCGTCGTCGTCGTGAATCGTCACATACTTGCTCTCAGTCGCTTTGATCGCCTGGTTGGAGGCGTTCTGCATGCCCACGGAGGCCTTGTTGTTGATAAGTTTCACGCGACCTTTGACGTTTTTGGAATATTTTTCCAACAACTTGTTTACCGGTCCAGGGTCGCCACCGTCATTAACGACTACCGCCAGCAGGTCCCCGTACGACTGCTGCATGATGCTTTTTATTGCCCGCTCTAATAGGATGGGCCGATCCTTAGTCCGGACCACCACCAATACCGTGGGCTTTTTGTTGTCCTTTTTATATAAAGTCCGAGGCGCAGGGTTAGGCCCCGCCTTAGCGGGTACCGCTTTCCCTCCTTGTTTGCTTGACCCCCGATTTACCAATCTGCTCCAACCTTGTCATGTCCACCCTTTTAAAAATGATAGTTATGTTAGAAATTATAATTGGCGCCACCCCTAAAATGCAACGCGCTGCTAACAAATGGCCAAGCTGGTAATATAAATCCTGATGACTAACGCGATGGCTGGAATGGGGCTGAGCTCCACGACTAACGATAAGCTTTACCGGGAGCTAGCTAACGAGCTTTTGGACGCCAGATATGATTGCCTATACCTGGTGCCTTGGGTTAAAAGTGGTGGTTCCGACTTGGAGCTTTTCAACCATTTGCAGGCCGTACATGAATATAACCCTCAGGCGCGTTGCCTGGTGATGGCAACCGAGTCGGAAGATTCGCCCCAGGCCCGCTCTCTGCCCGACAACGTCAAATTCGTAAGC
Source organism: uncultured Candidatus Saccharibacteria bacterium (assembly GCA_964636115.1). Classification (GTDB taxonomy): domain Bacteria; phylum Patescibacteriota; class Saccharimonadia; order Saccharimonadales; family UBA10212; genus CAYUUT01. Next base: position 10,711 of record CAZWRI010000065.1, read on the forward strand.
GTGCACCGGAAGCTAAGCGGCCTGTCGCTAGAGGACCGGACAAAACTCCTGGGCACTTTGTTAGTGCAGCTGCGACCCGCTAAAATACACCTGATCAACTCTGACCTGGGCTACCGTGCGCTTGCCGATTACGCCTGGGTAATCGGCAAGTACTCCAGACTATTCGTGTCTATATTTTGCTTGGATCAGCTTGAAAACGGCACCAAGTGGCACTACATAGTCGATTACTTTGATGATCTTTCTGACTACGTCACGACGATCTTTGCCGACAATCAAAAGGTCATAGACGAGTTGGCCGATGAATTCAAATATCCGTCTGATAAGTTCAAGTTACTTTACCAGCCATATGGCAGCAGCAAGGATGTCAAACTGACCCAGCCATCCACCCCGCGCTCACCCTTACAGGTTTTGTGGGCTGCCCGACTGGACCGCCAAAAGCGCCCCGACTTATTGCTGGAAATCGCTCGCCGGTCCTCCAAGCTGCCCATAAGGTTCCACGTCTATGGGAGTCCATACCTGGACAGCTATGACTTCTCGGCACAATTTGACCACCAACCCAACATCATCTATCACGGCCCGTTTGCCAAAGGCTTGAACGGTCTGCCACTGAATAACTACGATGCTTACCTGCTAACTTCACAATGGGAAGGCTTGCCCAACACTATCCTGGAAGCTGCTGCTGCCGGGCTGCCGGTAGTCGCACCGGCGGTCGGCGGCGTCCCGGAGATTATTAGCGATAGCTCAACCGGTTATTTGGTTGACCAATACGATGATAGCGCTGGATACATCAAGTCTTTAAGAGCTATGATCAAGGAACCCGGGCAAGCGGTTTCACGCGCCATTAACGCCCAAAAGGTGCTGTCTAGCAGGCATGGTTGGTCGGATTTTCTGACCAACTTAAAAGACCGCACCGATTATCTGATATAGCAGATTTTTAATATAATGAATTACAAGTGAAGTCTAATATCCAGGTCACTGTTATAGGGGCGGGATACGTGGGTCTGACTACTGCCGCACTATTGGCTAAAAGTGGCACGGCCGTAAGTTTATTGGACGTTGACTCCAAAAAGATAGCTTCGATCAAAGCCGGACGGGTACCGTTCTTTGAAACGGGTCTGGACTCCCTAGTCGCTCAGGTAATAAAAGCCGGCAGGCTTACGGCCACCACCGACTATGCTCAGGCGGTGTCCACGGCGGACATTATCTTCTGTTGTGTCGGCACGCCGGATAGGGCCGACGGCAGCTCAAACCTGGATTACGTTTTCGCGGCCCTGGAAAGCGCGGCCAAACTGGCCAAAGACGGAGTGATCTTCGTCCAAAAGAGCACGGTTCCGGTTGGTACCGGCAAATCGCTGGTGGAAAGAATCGTCAAAGTCAGCCCTAAATTAAAGTTCAGCTACGTCTCCAATCCGGAGTTCCTGCGTGAAGGCACGGCGATCGAAGACAGCCTAAAGCCCGACCGTACCGTTCTGGGCGGACCCAATCCTGTGGCTCTGCGCCAGTTAGTCCAGCTGTACAAAAAACTTTACGGCCGGCATCAAAGTGATTTTATATTGACTACTCTGGAGAGTGCCGAGTTGATAAAAGTGACCGCCAACGCTTTCCTGGCGCTTAAGATATCCTTTGCTAATTCAATCGCCAAGCTGTGCGACAGCGTGGGGGCTGACATTAACGAAGTCATGGACGGCATCGGCAAGGACCAACGCATCGGCCGGGCTTTTCTGAATGCTGGTCGCGGTTATGGCGGTGGCTGCTTCCCCAAAGACGTCAGCGGTCTGATAGCAACGGCCGCGGACAACAAAGTCAAACTGGAAATCATGTCCGCGGCCGTCCGGGTCAACGATTCAATGGCCGACTACATAGTGGATAAAATAAAGGCTGACAGTAAAAGTCTGGCCGGTAAAAAAATAGCCGTGCTGGGCCTGTCCTTCAAGGGCGGCACCAGCGACGTACGCCGTTCCCCGGCTATAGCCTTGGCCAACGCGTTGGCCAAGGCTATAGCCGGGGAACGGCGTACGTCGCTGGTGCCGCCCTTGAAGGACA